>JANORY010000645.1:0-8715 GCA_031415535.1 Burkholderiales bacterium
AAATCATCGATCGACATCTTCACACCAAACCGGTCGAGAATAGTCAGGCACTGGCGGGTTGCCTCGGAATCCTGAACGATCGCCTTCTCGGCAATTTCAACGGTAATGTGATCGGCCGCCAAGTTATAGTGGCGCAAGCGACTGACGACATAGGTCGGCAGCTCGTCACCAGCAACATCTTTGGAGGACACGTTGACCGCAATTTGGACGTTTAGCCCCCTTTGCTTCCAGATATTGGCTTGGCGCATGGCGTTATCCAACACCCAGCGCGTAATTGTCGTAATGAACCCGGTCTTTTCAGCAAACGGAATAAAGGTGGCCGGATTCTGCAGACCACGCTCCGGATGGTTCCAGCGAATCAGCGCTTCGACCATTAGCCTCTGTTCACCGTTCAGGCTGACTTTAGGCTGGAACACCAAGTGCAGCTCGTTCATCTCGAGCGCTCTCCGCAAATCACCCTGCAAGGCCAAATACTGCTCGCGGTCGCGCTCATGTTTTGGATCGAAGGCGACCGCCGCCAGACGCCGGGATTTGGCTTCATACATGGCCAGATCAACCGCATGAATCAGTCGCGCCGCATCATCGGCATGATTCGGATAGGACGCAATACCGATCGTTGAGGACAGTCGAATCGTCTGACCATCGAAGTCAAACGGTTGATTAATAACGTCACCCAGACGCGCCGCTATGCGAATCCCTTGCTCGGTGTCACAACCAGGCAGTAACACCGCAAAATCATCACCACCCAGACGTGCGATGGTGGCAACCGGTGCGTTCGCCGAGTCGCCTTGAACGCGAATAAGGCTGTCGGCCCCACGCAGCACATTTTTAATGCGATTGGCAATTTCGCGCAGAAACGCGTCGCCGGCTGCATGTCCGAGCGTTTCGTTGACATCTTTGAACTGATCAAGATCGACCAGCAACATGGTCAGTGCGCGATGCGAGAGCTTGGCGTTACGCAGCGCTTCGGAAAGTCGCTCCTGATAAAGCGTTCGATTCGGTAAAGCCGTCAAGTTATCGCGGTAGGCGGTCTGAAGAATCTTGCGTTCGCGTTGCTGGACACTTTCAACCAGCAAATTGAAGGTCTGCATCAACACACTGACTTCATCCTTGCGACGTGAACGGGGCATCGGCTTAAAGTCACCGGACAGCAAGGATTTGACGGAAGCCTGCAGTTCATCAAGCGGCTTGAGCCAAAATTTCATCGCTGCAAAGCCCGCCAAGGCGCTCAGCAGCGCCGCAATCGCTAACACCACGTACAGCGGCATGCCAAGGTTTTGAAGCGCTACGGCGAGCTTACGAGGCACCGGATAGGCCAGATCCACTGCCAGCGTGTTGTTCTCGGAGTCCGATAGGAAAAGTCGGCGACTGAGCATCATTTGGCCGGGTACAGCCTCGGGCGTTTTGATTCGCGATGAAACACCGGTCTGTACTACGACTCCAGGAAAGGTCGCCAGATCGGCGCGCAGTTGTTCGTTCAGTGCGAACTGTAATACCACCGCTGGCGAGGTCTCAGCACCGAAGGCCGCTGCAACCCACAAGTAGAGTCCGTCGGGGCGCACCAGAAAACCGGACGCTTTACCGGAATACAGGCTAGAGCGAAACGCTGGCATCTCACGCGAGCCGATCTTCGGGTCCCAGGCAATGTCATGAATGACTTCGCCGGCAGGATCCATCACCAGCATCCGACTGGCCTGCGATTTCTTGAGCAAAACGCGCAAGGTATCGAGGGTCGGTGCCGAGGAACTGCTGATACCCGCTCGATTCAGAATCGGATCGCGCGCCACCTGAATGACATTAACCCAACCCTGCTCGCGGATCTGCGATATGCGCGCACCGACCAGCCGTTCGGCGACCGTTAACGCCGCGCGCGCATCTACTTCCACCTGATTACTCTGGTAGACGCTTAACAGACCGAAAATGGCGACCTGCGCGACCAACACCAGAACAACGGTCAGCAGTACAACCTTTACCTTGAGAGAAGTCGCGAGCACAGTGATCCTTTCGTCTGTCATGATCACTGGCACGGACCGGTTTGATGCGGATCGGGCGACCAACGGTGACCTGTCCGGCGTAGGCGGTGCTAAAGAAGTTGCCTTTAAATCACTACAACAAGGCGGGTGTACTGAGCCTCGCACCCAGCAAACAAAAAGCCGTCTTGCGACGGCTTTTTGTCAACACCCCTCGCTACTCGCGAGTAAAACGGGTGGCCGATCAGCTCAGATGTTTGCCAACCAACTTGGCCATTTCAAACATCGATACTTGCGCCTTGCCGAAAACTGCCTTGAGTTTTTCGTCAGCGTTGATCATCCGTTTGTTGACCGAGTCTTGTAGCTTCAGCTTCTTGATGTAGACCCAAAGCTGCTTGATCACTTCAGTACGCGGCACTGACTTGTCGCCAATCACGGCGGCCAAATGGGCGCTGGGCTTCAGAGCTTTCATAAAGGCTGCGTTCGGCTTGCGAGCGCTGGCCTTTTTAGCGGCCGGCTTTTTGGCGGCCGCAGGCTTCTTGGCTGCCACAGGCTTTTTCGCCGCTGCAGGTTTTTTCGCGGCCGCAGGCTTTTTGGCTGCAGCGGACTTAGCCGCCGGCTTCTTAGCCGGTGCTGCTTTTTTGGCCGGAGCCTTTTTTGCAGCAGGTTTCTTGGCGGCTGGTTTCTTGGCCTTCTTGGCTGTTGCCATACTCACTCCTTCAGGTGGGACATACACTAGTTAAATGACTAAGGACCCTTGCAAGCAAGCGCGTAAATCCTCAAGCGCGAAGGATGCCGCTTCTTTTGCGGAACAACAACAAATATTTCCGTTTTTAGCAACTGAACTGTTGTATGCGTGCGCCAAGTGAACACTTTGTTGCAACATAAGTCGAAATGATCTGTTTTTGCCTCGGAGCCGATCAAAAAAACAAGCCGAGATTAATCATCAAACCAGAGGTGCCGAACAACACCAATTCTGAATTCAATCGACCCCAGGTGTAGCCGATTGAAGGCAGCAATGCGGGCGCAATACCGCCGCGGTTGAACGGAATCTTGTCTTTGAATTCACCCTTGTAGCCGTGCAGTAATCCACCGGTGAGTTTCAGGTAAATCTTCGGACTCAGATCGAACGGGCGCCAAACCTTGCCGACATAAGCGTACTGCGAGCGTTGGCCGAACGAGTTGTCGAACAAAGCCAGGCCGGCCAGATAGTTGTCCGAGCGCCAGTACTCCAGATTCAGCAGACGTTGGCTGTTGTCGTGCAACGGATTGACGCTGAAATGTTTGGTATAGAAACTGGTCTGGAAGTACCAGCGATCTTCAGACTGGCCCGTCGCGCTGCCGGGCGCGGTGGATTGCGCCCGCAACGCGACGGGAAGACCGAGGCTCAGGGCCGCTGCGGCGGCCAGCGCCAGAACCCGGCAACGATGCAAACCAATCAAAGCGCGCGAACAAAACACCATAAGCCTTCCTTAAGTTGAGCAGTCACAGTCACTCGTCAAGCACTCATTTCCCGCGATTGTGCCTTGCGTTCATGAGCCTTCAAAAAGCGCTTGCGAAGCCGGATACTTTTCGGTGTCAGTTCGACCAGTTCGTCATCGCCGATGAACTCGACCGCCTTCTCGAGCGTCAGTTCAATCGGTGGTACCAGCACGATGTGTTCGTCTTTGCCAGCCGAACGAACGTTAGTCAGTTGCTTTTCCTTGACCGGATTCACCACCAGGTCGTTATCACGCGTATGAATGCCGATGATCATGCCCTCATAGAGCGGGTCATTGGGCTTGACAAACATGCGACCGCGCTCCTGCAGCTTCCACAAGGCATAGGCCACCGCAGCACCGTCGTCCTGCGAGATCAACACGCCATTGCGCCGGCTTTCGATCTCGCCGGACCACGGACCATAGTCGTCAAAGACATGGCTTGCCACGCCGGTGCCACGCGTCAAGTTCAGAAATTCATTGTGGAACCCGACCAGGCCGCGCGCCGGCACCCGGTAGTCGAGGCGAACCCGGCCCACGCCATCCGGGTCCATGATCAGCAGTTCGGCCTTGCGCCGGCCGAGAAATTCCATCACTTTGCCCTGGTATTCATCGGCAATATCGAGCACCAGAATTTCGTACGGCTCCTGGCGTTCACCATCGACCGTCCGGACTCTCGGGCGCGGTCGCGATACGGCGATTTCATAGCCTTCACGACGCATATTCTCGAGCAAAATCGTCAGGTGCAGTTCGCCTCGCCCGGACACCATGAAGGTGTCGGAATCGGTACCGAACTCAACTCGTAACGCCACGTTTGATTTTAATTCACGCTCGAGTCGCTCGCGAATCTGTCGGCTGGTGACAAACTTACCCTCGCGACCCGCCATCGGCGAAGTGTTGACAATAAACTCCATGGTCATCGTCGGTTCATCTACCGACAGCATCGGCAGCGCCTCGGGTCCGACCATATCGCAGACCGTCGCACCAATACCGAGTTCATCAATACCGTTGATCGCAATGATGTCCCCAGCCAGCGCTTCGTCGACCGCGACTCGCTCCAGGCCTTTGAATCGCAACACCTGGTTGACCTTGCCGGTAACCGGTGCCACGCCCGAGCTAGCCGGGTCGCCATGCAGAACGGTGACCGTCTGACCGGCACGAATACGGCCGCGATTAATCCGGCCAATACCGATCTTGCCGACATAACTTGAGTAGTCGAGCGCGCAGATTTGCAACTGCAACGCGCCGGTATCGTCGTCGGCACGGTGCGGCACCAGGCGAACGATCGCATCGAGCAAGGGCGTCATGTTCATCGAGCGTGCCACCGCATCGGCGGCATCGGTCGGCAGGTCATCGATCAGCTCGGTCATTGCGTAACCGGACAACGCGGAGCTGTAGAGCACGGTAAAGTCGAGTTGTTCCTCAGCGGCACCAAGCTTGTCAAACAAGTCAAAAGTCTGGCTGACGGCCCAGTCCGGACGTGCGCCCGGCCGGTCGATCTTGTTCACCACAACAATCGGCCGAAGCCCCAGCGCCAAAGCCTTGCGGGTGACAAAGCGGGTTTGCGGCATCGGGCCATCTACCGCGTCGATCAGCAATAAAACGCCATCGACCATCGACAAGGCGCGCTCAACTTCGCCGCCAAAGTCGGCGTGTCCGGGGGTATCGACGATATTGATTCGCGTACCTTCATATTCAATGGCACAGTTCTTGGCAAGAATTGTGATGCCTCGTTCGCGTTCGAGTTCATTGCTGTCCATGACGCGTTCGGTTACCAACTGGTGCGAACGGAAAGTTCCCGATTGTTGCAGCAGACAATCGACCAAGGTGGTCTTGCCGTGATCAACGTGGGCGATGATCGCGATGTTTCTAATGGTGGTACTCATACGGTTTCGGAGTCTTTTTGAAATGGGTTCATCACCCGGGTCGGTGACAGCAAACCGTCATCAAGCTTGGCGAGGCCCAACAAGTGGGCGGAGGATTCATTCTGGTTGTAAACGCGTACCGGGCGAGCGGCCAGGTCGGTGCCTGATGCCACTAAGCGAATTCTTTGACCCTGCATAAACCGTCTTGCCTGATCGGTATCGAGCAATTGCACGCTCAGACCGCGCAGCAGGTAGTCGAGCGGCTGAACGCAGGCCAATCGGGCCGACGGCTCGAGGCTGTCGAGCTTTTCTATTGTTACCGCACGATCGATATCGAGTTCGGCAATTCGCTCACGCCGTAGCCCGGCCAAATGAGCACCACAGCCGAGCGCTGCGCCGATGTCCTCAGCCAGTGTTCTGATGTAAGTACCCTTACTGCAGCGCACCCGCAGGCGGACACGCGGCGCGTCGAACGAAATGGTAGTCAACTCGAAAATCCGGATCGGTCGACTCGGTCGTTCGATCTTTATGCCTTCGCGGGCGAACCGATACAAGGCCCGTCCCTCGTGTTTCAGCGCGGAATACATCGGCGGGATTTGCGCAATATCACCCCGAAACTGCTGCAGAACTTCCGCCCAGCGCGGGCCACTGACGTCGACCGGCGAGGTACTCAGAGTCTTGCCTTCGGCGTCGCCGGTATCGGTGGTCACACCAAGCTGCAGGTCGGCGAGGTAGGTTTTGTCAGCATCCAGAATATCGTTGGCAAACTTGGTCGCCTCGCCGAGCACGATCGGCAATAGACCGGTAGCCAAAGGGTCGAGTGTTCCGCAATGCCCGGCCTTGCTGGCATTGAGCAAATATTGCGCCCTCTTGAGCGCCTGGTTAGAGGACCAGCCAAGCGGCTTATCCAGCAACAACAGGCCGTCTACCGGCATTCGCACACGCCCGCCAACCATCAGTTACTCCTGCCCGCGCTGGGCGTTAGCCTGATCAATAAGGCGAGACATCTCTATGCCGTGCTCAGTGCTGCGATCGTACTGAAAGTGCAGCTCGGGAGTCGTGTGGATACGAACGTTTTGGCCGAGTCGAATCCGCAAATAGCCTGCCGCTCGCTTAAGCGCGGCGGCGGTTTTCGCCAGGGTGGTTTCGTCCGACGGCAGGACCGTGTAGTGCACCGTTGCGTGGGCATAGTCGGCGGTCATTTCGACCGCTGTCACCGTCACCATGCCCAGCCCCGGATCCTTGACATCGGTTCGGATCAGTTCGGCCAGTTCATGATGCACTTGCTCCGATACCCGGACGGCACGCCCGCCTGCGGGACTTTTATGACGTGATGCAGCCATGTTGTCCCGCGCCTGTTACAGCGTGCGCGCTACTTCCTTGATCTCGAATGCTTCCAACTGGTCGCCTTCTTTAATGTCGTCATAGTTGCGCAACGACAAACCGCATTCGAAACTTTCCTTGACCTCGCGTGCATCATCCTTGAAGCGTTTCAGTGAATCGAGCTCACCGGTCCAGATGACCGTGTTATCGCGCAACAAACGAACCTGTGAGCCGCGTCGAACCACGCCCTCGAGCACCATACAGACGGCAATAATGCCAACTTACGAAACCCGGAACACCTGACGAATTTCGACCAGGCCGATGATTTCTTCCTTCTTGTCCGGGGACAACAGACCCGCCATCGCTGCTTTCACATCGTCAACAGCTTCGTAGATGATGTTGTAGTAACGAATATCGATGCCTTCATTCTCGGCCAGTCGCTTCGATTGTTGATCGGCGCGCACGTTAAAACCGATGATGACCGCTTTCGAGGCGGTCGCCAGATTAACGTCGGATTCGTTGATTGCGCCAACCGCCTGATGCACCACAATGACCTTGACCTCGTCGGTGCTCAGCTTGTGCATGGCATTGGCCAAGGCTTCTTGCGAGCCTTGAACGTCCGATTTGATGATCATGGGCAACGTTTTGATCCCGCCTTCAGCCATATTTTCGAATATGTTCTCAAGCTTCGTCGCCTGTTGCTTGGCCAGCTTCACATCGCGAAACTTGCCTTGCCGGAACAGTGCAATCTCACGCGCCTTGCGCTCGTCGCCAAGCACCAGAACTTCCTCACCGGCTTGCGGCACTTCCTGCAGGCCTTGAATCTCTACCGGAATCGAAGGACCCGCTTCGGCAACCGGCTTACCGGCTTCATCGAGCATCGCGCGGACCCGTCCGAACACCGAACCCGCGATCAGCACATCGCCTTTTCGCAGGGTGCCGGATTGCACCAGCACCGTCGCAACCGGACCGCGCCCTTTATCAAGTCTGGCTTCGATCACCAGCCCCTTGGCGGCACCTTCACTGGCGGCGGTCAGTTGCAAAACTTCGGCCTGCAGCAAGACGTTTTCAAGCAGCGTATCAATTCCGAATCCGGTCTTGGCCGAGACTTCGACGATCGGCACTTCGCCGCCGTATTCCTCGGCAATGACTTCGTGGCTAACCAACTCCTGCTTGACCCGTTCAGGGGTCGCGTCTTGCTTGTCGATCTTGTTCAGTGCAACCAGGATTGGCACCTTGGCCGCTTTCGCGTGATGGATGGCTTCCGCGGTCTGCGGCATCACACCGTCGTCAGCGGCCACCACCAGGATGACCAGATCGGTGACTTTGGCGCCACGGGCACGCATGGCCGTGAAGGCTTCGTGGCCGGGCGTGTCGAGGAAGGTAATCATGCCGCGCGGAGTTTCCACGTGATAGGCACCGATATGCTGTGTAATGCCGCCGGCTTCGCCACTGGCAACGCGGGTGCGGCGGATGTAATCGAGCAACGAGGTCTTGCCGTGGTCGACGTGGCCCATCACCGTCACCACCGGCGCGCGCGACTCGGCCTTGACCTCGGACAGCCCAGCCGATTCGGCAAGAAAGGAATCCGGTTCGTCGAGTTTGGCGCGTTTGGCGGTATGACCCATTTCCTCAACGAGAATGATCGCGGTGTCCTGATCGAGAACCTGGTTGATGGTGGCCATCGTGCCCAGTTTCATCAGTGCCTTGATCAGTTCAGCGGCCTTGAGCGACATTTTGTGCGCGAGATCGCCGACCGTAATGGTTTCCGGCACCATGACATCGCGCACCATCGGTTCGGTCGGCGCCATGAAGCCGTGCTGCTGGTCGCCGTCCTGCTTGTGGGTCGTGCGATGCACTTTACGTTCGCGCCAGCCAAGACCGCCGGTGGCATCACCACGCGTCTTGATGCTGCGTTTGCGCGCCGTGGGATCCTGCCAGACCACCTGTTTGACCGGTTTTTTGGCGCTTTTCTTCGCCTTGTTCGCCGCATCAGCGGCCGGAACGGCGGGCTTGTGCAGCGTGCCCTCCACCACGGGCTCTGTCACAGCATCTGCGGGGGCCGCAGCAGCAGGCTCA
>JANORY010000646.1:0-4813 GCA_031415535.1 Burkholderiales bacterium
TGCGTCCGCGTGGTGGATACTCCCCGCATGGTAGCTAAAAGCAGGCGAGGAAGGATAACTGACCGCGAGATTGCCGGGATGACTCAGCCATTCGTGCAGGCCAAGAATCGGCTGGATTGACGCCAGTGCCACAACAATCTAATATATACGAAATCATATATCTATTCGTGCTCGACAGGCTCCTGATGCCCCCCATCGCCAAAGTTTTTATGACCGGTAATAGCCAAGCCATCCGGCTGCCGAAGGCGTTTCGGGTTGACGTTTCAGAAATGTGGATCATCAAGAACCAAGTTTCGGGTGAAATTACGCTCAAGCCCAAAAATGACGACGCGCGCAAACGTAAGCTGGAGAAACTGTTCAGGATGCTTGCCGAGAATCCCTTGCCGGAAGATTTTTTAACCGAGAGTTCACGACAGAACAGCTTGCCGAAAAATCCCTTTGAAAGTTGGGCTGTTGATGCGACTCGCGTCCGGCGGAAAAAGTGATTCGATATCTTGCCGACACCAACACCTTAGGCTACTTCGCAAGGCAAACACATCCGGCATTGCAATTGCGAATGCAGCAATCATTGCTCAAAAGCGAACTGGCGATTTCGGTTATTACGCGCGCCGAAACGCGTTTTGGGCTGGCGCTTCTCGACGAAAAGGATAAACGTCGAGTAAGCATTGGTTTGCTGCTGCAGGAAACGACGGTTCTTGAATGGACGTCGGAAGCCGCAGACTGTTACGGCGACATCGCTGCGCGTCTCCACAAGACCGGCCAAGCCATCGGTCAACTGGATACGATGATTGCCGCACATGCTTTGGTAACCGGCTTGATTCTGGTGACCCACAATACGCGCCATTTTCAGCGCGTTTCGGGCTTGAAACTGGAGGACTGGGTTTAAGTGGTGTGCTCGTGCTGTGCTCGGCCGAAAAAAGTAAGCGATCTATCCGACAGGCAAGCTAGCTAAATTCTTACATAAACGCCGCTCAGCGCTCGTCACAATGAGCACTGCTGGGCAAGTCCACTGACCTGCTCTGGCAAACCCTCACCCAGGAGCACATGAATGAGCAAATCAGGACAGCAACCCTCAAAAGCTGATGTCGGCGGACAGCGTCCAGCACCCGTCAAGGCGGCCACTACCGGCAAGAGCGGTACCGGCTCACCCCTGTTAAAGCCGCAAACTCCGTCATCCGGAAAAGATGGCGCGAAAAAGGGCTGAGCGAAAAAAGGCTCAGCGAAATACAAGCTTGGTCCTGAGCCTTCTCAGATTATTTAAAAACGCATCAATTTAACTGCGCGGGCAGAACGCCCGCTCTGGAGTTGTACTCATGACAAATACCAATACACAATCGAGCGACAAAAAGTCGAGCGGCAAGAATCCGAGCGCCATTACGCTTTTGAAGGCCGATCACGCCGAAGTCAAGAAGTGCTTTCAACAGTATCAGAAGCTGGTTGACGGCGAGGCGGCTAGCGACGAGCGGCAGGCGCTTGCCGAGAAAATATGTATGCTCCTCACGGTGCATGCCACCATTGAGGAAGAGATTTTTTATCCGGCCGCCCGTGCGGTTCTCGAAGAAGATCTTGACCTCATCGACGAAGCCGATGTCGAGCACGCCGGCGCCAAGGCCTTGATTGCAGAGATTCAGGACATGAATGCTGATGACGATCATTTCGACGCCAAAGTAAAAGTACTCGGCGAATACATTGATCATCATGTCAAAGAGGAACAGGACGAGATGTTTCCCAAGTGCCAGGAAACCGACATGGATCTAAAAGGCCTCGGTGTGCAACTGGCCGAGCGCAAGGAAGCCCTGATTGCCGAGAACCCTGAAATGCAGACTGCTACCTGATTTATTGCAGCCGCTGGCGCGGTCGATTACACGACCGCCAACGCTGGATTCTGATTACTGCTTCTTCAGTCCATCGCCACGTGTTAATACTTCGGATTTCGGTCTAGAAAGTAGATGAATAGATTGGCATCAATGTAAGTGCGTTTTCCAGCAATACGTGCGAGCGCATCTCCTACCGTTCCCATGAGTCTCGCAGGTTACGAATCGTTGCATCAACCTCCTCTGGAGTATTGCCCCAGAGACCTTTGCCGAGGCCGGCATAGGCCTTCAGGTTTGACTTTTTCTTATCGGGCCTTTTGTTAGTTATGTCGATAACGCCGTTGATGTAGTCAACATTTAATAGGTCGTCTGCCTCGAACTTTTCGCTCACCTTTTCCTCCATGCAAAAGCGTCAGTCGTTCTGCCAACAGGCGCGGGCCGTCGATGGAGCGCGACAGTTCCGCAACGTCGTGGGGCGACACACCAGCGCTGGCAAAGTGCGGCTGCCATTCGTTGACTACTGTTGCAATCTGCGTAGCAATTGCCCGCGCTTTTGCTTGAGTTAATCGAAATGCAGATGCTTCAGACAGTGCGTTTTCTACACTGCCCTCGGCACCCCGTTTTCCGACTCTCATCTGCTGATAGCCCAGACCAAAACCGCTGGGTAACACGTCGAAGGCTGGTGCTAAGTCATATAGGCCGTCGGTTCTGAGCAGCAACGCATGATTCTTTTCATGGTCGTCGGTGTTGTCGATCAAAATATTGAAAATCATTCGACGAAAAATTTGTTCGCCATTTGAATCGATCTCACCGGCCAGGCCGCGCCGCCGTAATAACAGCGCTAACTCGGGGTAACCGAAGCGGCTGCCAGCGGCAATCAGCCCTACGCGGGCGGAGATTGCGTGGCGTCGATGAAGCCCGTTTCGATCGAAGCGCTTCACCAGTAAGGCGTGGCAGCTTCGTTGGGCGTGCATAAAGCTCAGCAATTCAGTGTCGCAGCTATTGATGCCGGCTCGTTTCGAAAGAGTCATCGCGGCATGCTCGATCGCGGGACTATTGAGTATGTCGCCATGCTCGGCGAACTTGATAACCCACGGTTGACCGGCGATCGAAACGAGCGCCTTCGGTCGTGCACCGCCTAAGGTCGTGCCGGGTGAAATAAGCCGATTCAAATGTTCTGCGATCGGTTCGCGATTTTCAACGGCGCGTACCAGATCGAATATCGACGCGACATCGTCGACAGTGGGTAAGGCGCTTGCATCGAACGGCAAGTACTGATTGGCTTGACGCGAAACGCCGAGCGCGCCAAAACGTTGGTCACCGGCAAAGAACAAAAAATCCAGGGTGCTCAAGCGCGGCGGGTTTAGCAGATGACCGATGACACGTTCGCCCCATCGGTCCGGTCGTGCGTCATCAACAGCGCCCGCTGCGCAGCCGGGTTCGAAGGGTAACTGCTCTCCGGCTTGCAACGGTAGGTCCTCACTCAATGCAAATCCGTTGGTTAACCAACTCGGTGCATACTCGAGCGACACCGAATTGGCTTGCGCGCCGGACCCGACTAACAGCCTCAGCGTACCAACCAGTCGCCTTTTATCGGGCTCAGCCAGCAACCAAAGGAATAGCTCGCTGACCGGCAAGAGGGGATTCGGGTGAGTATTCGATGCCATTGCCAGACGCGCATCAGCCGACAGGTTGTTTAGTGCCGCGCACAGGTCTGCGCTGCGAAGCTTCGCGAATGCTCAATTGCAAAGCGCCCATATCGAGCGCGGGATCGGCCAGATCGGGCAGTGCGTTGGCACGTCCGATTGCCCACAACGCAGTGACGAAGATGCCTACGCCCACGCCCGGGTCGCCCGCTTCCATGCGTTGTACCGTACGTACCGAGACACCCAGCCGGGCTGCCCAGGAGCGCAGCGATTCACGGCGACGCTTGCGCGCGATCGATAAATTTTCGCCCAACGCAACCAACTGCTGCAACGCCGTCTGAGGCAGAAAATAGACATGATCTGAGCTCTTTGACATGCCATTAAATATGCCATAACTTTACTTATGTACTATTTAATGGCTAATCCGCGTAATCGCAAAGCATTGCCGATCACTGAAACCGAACTCAGGCTCATCGCCAGCGCCGCGATCATCGGTGACAGCAGCCAGCCGGTCAGCGGATACAGCACGCCGGCCGCCAACGGAATACCCATTGCGTTATAGATGAACGCAAAACCCAGGTTTTGCTTCATGTTCGCAACCGTGTCCTGCGAAATGGCGCGCGCCCGGGCGATACCGCGCAGATCGCCCTTGACGAGTGTCACCTGGGCGCTATTGATGGCGACGTCGGTGCCGGTACCCATCGCGACACCAACGTCAGCCCTGGCCAGCGCTGGCGCATCATTGATGCCGTCACCGGCCATGGCGACGACACGGCCCTCACGCTGCAATCGTTCTACCAGCGCAAGCTTGGCTGCGGGTTGCACCTCGCCATGAACTTCGTCGATGCCTAACTTGGCGGCGACTGCGTTCGCCGTGGTCAAGCCGTCGCCCGTGGCCATGATGACCCGGATACCCGATGATTTCAAACTGGCCAGCGCCTCTGCGGTGCTAGCCTTGATCGGATCACTGACTGCCAGCAAGCCAGCCAGTTGCCCCGCCACCGACAAATATATGACGCTCGCACCTTCTGCACGCAACGCCTCAGCCTGGGTGTTCAAGCCGTCGACCGGTACGCCGAGGGTCGTCATCAAGGTGGTGTTGCCCAGGGCAATCGCCGTGCCGCCGACGCTGCCGCTGACGCCAATCCCGCTAGCCGATTCAAAACTGTCGGCGCGCTGAAGGATCAAACCGCGTTCGCGGGCGGCCCGGACGATCGCATCGGCCAGGGGATGTTCACTGCCTTGGTCGAGGCTCGCCGCCCAACGCAGTACCTCTTCTTCGGTATGGCCGGGCAGCGCAAGCGCGCGCAGGAACTGCGGCTTGCCTTCGGTCAGCGTACCGGTCTTGTCGAC
>JANORY010000647.1:0-1666 GCA_031415535.1 Burkholderiales bacterium
AAACATTTCCGCCATAAACGAAATTCCCCCCATACGCTACAGCACCGCTTTACACACGTGCCACGGGTGAACCCAATCACACAAAACCCCTCTTGGACGCCGCCCGTCGGCAGCCAAACGACGATGAAAAATCGAGCGCGCCAGTCGGCGCCGATCACAACACCAAGGGTCGCATCGGCCTCAGGGGTATCCCGGCCGCTTCCACATGAACGCGATGAGCCGCCGCACTACACCGCCACTGCCGTCGACCCGGTAATCTTGCAAGCCAAGCACGACATCGATGACGGCCTGGTCGATACTGACATGCGCGCTACGAATGTGCTGGATGCCGTAAGGCGCGCCAAGCTGGTTCCAGGCTCTGGCGGCAAACCCCCCAAGTGAGGTTGCTTGAAAGGCGGCCCTAGAGCCGAGGCCTTGCGCGTTGGTTGAAATGAGCTTCGGATTGCAATGCGTGAGGTGACTGCCATCTTGTTGCCCGAATGGACATTAGTCAATTCGCTCGGCCGGATTGAACTGGTCGATTATCTTCTGAAGGTCGACTGATAATCGCGCCAAACTTGACCCGTCGACCGAGGTTTCAATGCGCCGATTGACTTCACTAATCGAAGCGACACAACGTAAGCGGTCGATCTGGCACGTTATTGACCGGTTCTGAATCGAGCATCAAAGTGTCGACTCGTTCATTGATAGGGGAGTCGTCATGGTCCAGAGAGCCGCGAGGCGCGCCGCCGCCGAATGGTCGCAGATTGTCGCTGAGTTCAAAGCGGGTAGTGAGACTGCGCAGGCGTTTTGCGATCGACTCGGCCTGCATCGAGTAACCTTTGGTAAGTGGTGCCGCATCACGCAGGGTCTAAGCAAGCCCAGGCAGGCGTATCGACGCTCATCGGCTACTCGGTTTGTGCCGGTGACGATTGCGACACCGCCGGCAATCCGTGAGCGGTTGACGGTTTACGCCGGCGATGTTCGCATCGAATGCCCGATAGGTCTGGGTGTCGAGTCGATCGCGCAGTTAGTCAAGGCCCTTCGTCATGAACGTTGAGCGATGGCGCGCGCAGCACGTCTATTTGTATCGCGACGCCGTCGATTTTCGCAAGTCGATCGACGGTCTGTGCGCGATCGTGGGCGCCGAACTGGGTCGCAATCCGGCCGACCGCTGCCTGTACGTGTTCACCAACCGCGAGCGTAACAAGATCAAGTTGCTGGTGTGGCATTTGAACGGATACTGGCTGCTATATAAACGGCTGGACAAACAAAAATTCAAATGGCCGGACTGGTTCGATGGTCAGTCGCTGGTGCTGCAGGCCGAGCAGTTGGACTACCTTCTGGATGGTTATGATTTGAACGGTATGCGCCCGCATCGCACCATCGAATACGCTCATGCGTTTTGAACAAATTTTGATCGAAATTCATGTCGAATTGTCTCGCTGTTTTGATGACATCGAGAGCCTGCTCAAGTAAAATTAGACCTATGGAAATGCTGATTGATCGAGTGCCTGATGAAGTTGCCGAACTGAGGCAATTGGTCGCACATCAGCAAAGTAAAATCCCCGATGGCCACTTCAAATTCCCCCACCTGTGGCCGGTCAAATTCCCCCAGGCAGGACGGGTAAATTATCAGTCATCAGTGCCGGTGCGCGCAAGGCGCGCGGCGGCCTCTTTAAGTCGG
>JANORY010000648.1:0-2080 GCA_031415535.1 Burkholderiales bacterium
ATCGCCATTGCGCACGATCTGGCGTGGGTCAGCGTAACCTGGATTGGCTTGTATGCGCTGCGTTTCAGCTTCGATGCGGAGTCGGTACCGCGCTCGGCATTCGTCACCTTACCCATCGTCCTGGTCGTCCACCTGGTCTGCTTCCTGTACTTCGGGCTGTACCAGGGCATGTGGCGTTACGCGAGCCTGCACGATCTCAGAAGAATCGGCTTCGCGGTGCTCATCGCCGCGCTGATTGTCCCGACCTTCATGTTGCTCTGGCGCTACGGACATGGCGTGCCGCGCTCGGTTTATCTGCTGCAACCGCCGCTATTGCTGCTGTTCATGGCAGGCGGGCGGATTGTTTATCAGTGGGTTAAAGAGGAGCTGCCTCAGCTCGGTCTGCGCGATCAAGGCAAACCAGTCTTCCTGCTGGCGGCAACCGACACCTCGCTGGCTTTGGTTGATCAGTTTCGTCGCAGCCCGAACTGGCGCGTGGTTGGCGTGCTGGACGACCTCTCCAGCGGACGCCTGCTGGGCGGCGTACCGGTTCTCGGAACCTGGACCGACCTGCCCGGCCTGGCGCGGCGCGAAGGGGTTTGTCATGCAATATTGTCAGACCGCTCGATCGACCATAACACCCGACGCCGCGCCTTCGATCTGTGCGAGTCTGCCGGTGTCAAACTGATGCTTATGCCAGGGGTCGATGACCTGCTCTCCGGCAACGTCCGTTATTCCCGAACCCGCGAAATCGAGCTTGATGACCTGCTCGGTCGTGACCCGGTCGACCTCGACACCGAGGGCCTGGGGCATCTATTGCGCGGCAAGGTGGTGTTGGTCACCGGTGCTGGCGGATCGATCGGCTCCGAGTTGTGCCGCAAGGTTGCCTTGTACGCGCCAAGCACCTTGTTACTCTACGAGCAGAGCGAATTCGCGCTCTATCAGATTGAACAGGAACTGTCCCGCACTCACCCCAGGCTTCGCCTAAACTGTGTGATAGGCGATGTCAAAGACAGCGCCTGCCTGGAGCAACTATTCAGTCGCAACAAACCGAACGTGGTCTTTCACGCCGCCGCTTACAAACATGTGCCGCTGATGGAACATGAAAACGCCTGGGCGGCGGTCGAAAACAACGTGCTTGGAACCTACCGTTTGGCCGAGGCGATCGGCCGTCACCCGGTCGACAAGCTGATCTTCATCTCAACCGACAAGGCCGTCAATCCGACCAGCGTCATGGGTGCGTCGAAACGTCTGGCCGAAATGGTTTTGCAGCATTGGGCGGCGCGCGCACATTGCGACCGTTATGGTTCGCTTCGGTAACGTGCTCGGTTCAACCGGCAGTGTGGTACCCAAATTCAAGGAGCAGATCGCCCGTGGTGGCCCGATCACCGTGACACACCCGGAGGTTCGACGTTATTTCATGTCGGTCTCCGAAGCCGCCGATCTGGTCTTGCAATCAGCGCTGATGGGACAAAACGGCGAGATTTTTGTGCTTGATATGGGCGAACCCGTCAAGATCGTTGACCTCGCCCGCGATCTGATTCGCCTGTCCGGATTGACCGAGGCACAAATCAAGATTCAATTCACCGGTTTGCGGCCTGGCGAAAAATTGTTCGAAGAACTGCTCACGCATTCCGAAGCGACCCAACCGACGCGCCATTCAAAAGTGCGGATCGCCCGATCGACCGTGTTGCCGGGAACCTCCTGGGAACATGAAGTATTGCGATGGCTGAGCAGCCTTGAGCCGCAAGGTGAAATCGAGACCAAGGCGGCACTCGCCCGGTTCGTGCCCTTGTATGTACCGTTTGTGCATCAGGGCGATAATGTCGTGCATCAGGCCGATAACGTTGTGCACCTGCCGGCGCAAGCGGCACACAAAAAACCGGCGGCGCTCAGAGCCCTGAATTGACGGTCAATGACCAGACGGTTAATGACTCGACGGCTAATGATTTGACGGTCGATGACGTCATCGCCGTCGGCGATATCCAGGGCTGCTTCGATTGTTTTCAACAACTGCTTGAAAACATCGCACACACCGATCGTCAACCGAAAAAGTTCTGGCTGTGTGGTGATCTGGTCAATCGCGGGCCACGGTCCCTTG
>JANORY010000649.1:0-2782 GCA_031415535.1 Burkholderiales bacterium
GCCGACTACGATTGCGACGGTGCCACGGCTTGTGCGGTGATGGTTCGTGGCCTTAGAACCCTGGGTGCGCAGGTCGATTATCTGGTGCCCAACCGCTTCGAACACGGCTACGGTCTGACGCCGCCAATCATTGAACTGGCAAAGCGACATCCACGCCTCGGTTCACCCCAGTTACTGGTCACGGTCGATAACGGTATTGCCAGTCTGGAGGGCGTTGCGAGTGCCCGCGCCGCCGGTATGAAGGTACTGATCACCGATCATCATCTGCCGGGCACACAGCTTCCCGACGCCGATGCGATTGTCAACCCTAATCAGACGCACTGCCCCTTTGCAAGCAAACATCTGGCCGGTGTCGGCGTGGCGCTGTATGTCTTGCTCGCGACTCGGGCGAAACTGCGCGCAGCCGGTGCCTTCCGGGACCACAAGCAACCAAACATCAGCGCGCTGCTGGACCTGGTTGCTATAGGCACCGTGGCAGACCTGGTCCGGCTCGACGCCAATAACCGCGCGCTGGTTAACGCCGGTATCCAACGTATCCGCAACGGCCAGGCCCAGGCCGGCGTCAAGGCTTTGTTTCAGGTCGCGGGTCTGGAGGCGCGGCGTTGCTCGACCGTTGATATCGGTTTTGGCTTGGCACCCCGGATCAACGCCGCCGGCCGCCTGCAGGATATCTCAATCGGAATTGCCTGCTTGCTCGAGGACGATCCCGGTAAAGCCTTGCAACTAGCGCAGCAACTCGATCAGATCAATCGCCTGCGCCGCAAGATTGAAGGCGAGATGCGCGCTCAGGCCGACAATCTGATCGTCGCTACCCTGCCCGACACGCGCAGCACCTGTCTCTTTGAAGCCAACTGGCATGAAGGTGTGGTCGGACTGATTGCCTCGCGCATCAAGGATCAGTTGCACAGACCGGTATTTGCGTTCGCCCAAAACACTCATCAACCGCTGCTGCTGCGCGGCTCAGGGCGATCGATCCCAGGCGTGCACCTGCGTGATGTGCTCGATCTGGTCAGCAAACGTGAACCGGATCTGATCGAGCGATTCGGCGGCCACGCAATGGCCGCCGGCCTGACGCTGGGTGTCGACAAACTCGAGCGCTTCCGCCTTGCACTCGAGCAGGCCGTCATCGAGTTTAGTGATCCGGACAGTTTTCGGCGTGAGATCCAGACCGATGGCAGCTTGCCCGAGTCATTCTGGTCGCTGAGCCTGGTTGAGCAGCTCGGCAAGGTCTGTTGGGGGCAAGGGTTCGCGGAGCCGCTGTTTCACGATGAGTTTATGGTCAGTCAACAAAGACTGCTGAAGGACAAGCACCTGAAAATGCTGCTTCGATTTGCCGCATCCGGAAAACAGAGTTTCGAGGCCATTTACTTTAATCGTGCCGAGCCTCTGCCCGAGCGCTGTCGATTGGCCTATCAGTTGGGCATCAATGAATTCAACGGATCGCGCAAGCTTGAAGTGCGGATTCGTCACTTTGACTCGGCGGCAGTTCCGGCGCAACGCTATAATTAACGGTTTTGCGATCGAAGAACCATGGATGCTGAGCGCTTAAACCAACTAAGCACATTGATCTCGCAACTGCAGCAACGCAGTGCCGATCTGCGGAGGTATCTTTGACTTCGATAACAAACTAATTCGCCTCGAAGAAGTCGCAGGATTGCTCGAGGCACCGGACGTCTGGAACAATCCGAATCGCGCCCAGGAATTGGGTAAGGAGCGAAAATCGCTTGAAGGTGTGGTGAGCACCCTGAAACAGATCGGTACTTCGCTGACCGATTCGGGCGATCTTTTCGAGATGGCGCAGTCCGAGGACGATGAGTCGACCTTGATGGCGCTGGAAGCCGATGTCGCGCAAGTCGAGCGTTCGGTCGCCGCGCTTGAGTTTCACCGAATGTTCTCCAATCCGGCCGATATCAACAACTGCTTCGTCGAGATTCAGGCCGGTGCCGGTGGAACCGAGGCGCAAGACTGGGCCTCGATGTTATTGCGCCAGTACCTGCGCTATTGCGAACGCAAAGGCTTCAAGGCCGAAATTCTTGAGGAATCGCCTGGCGAAGTAGCCGGTATCAAGGGCGCAACCATCAAGGTCGACGGCGAGTATGCCTATGGGCATCTGCGTACCGAAACCGGTGTACATCGGCTGGTGCGCAAGTCGCCGTTCGATTCCAGCGGCGGCCGTCACACTTCGTTTGCCTCGCTTTATGCCTATCCGGAAGTCGATGATTCGATCGAGGTCGACATCAATCCCGCTGACTTGCGGATCGATGTATTTCGCGCCTCCGGCGCTGGCGGCCAACACGTCAATAAGACCGAGTCGGCCGTGCGCATCACCCATCTGCCGACCAACATCGTGGTGCAGTGTCAAAACGACCGCTCGCAACACCGCAACCGCGACGAGGCAATGAACATGTTGCGCGCCAGGCTTTATGAGTATGAGGTTCGAAAGCGCCAGGCCGAGCAAGACAAGGTCGAGGCGTCGAAAACCGACATTGCTTGGGGTCACCAGATACGCTCTTACGTGCTGGATAACTCGCGCATCAAGGATCTTCGTACCAATGTCGAGATCAGCAACACCAAGTCGGTGCTGGATGGCGATCTCGACGAATTCATTCAGGCCAGCCTGAAGCAAGGTGTCTGAAATGGCGAGAACTTTGCAACGCCCGATCGTAACCATTCAAGGTCTGCCCGGATGAACAGCACCAGCAAGCCCGCCGCCCTCGTCGAGCATGATCCGCTCAGCACATCACTGCAGGACGAAAACCAGGTTGTTCAAGAGCGATTTGCC
>JANORY010000650.1:0-8709 GCA_031415535.1 Burkholderiales bacterium
AAGGCGGCTAGGAGCCTACTCAAAGCCAACCCATTTAACGTGAAGCTCATGATTCAAAATCTCCTGTCTACGAAGATGATCGACCCTGGTTTGCAGGCGGCTGACGCTTAATCCCGACACGCGGCTAAGGCCTCAGTCGCCACTGCAATGGTTCTCGAAATATCTTCCGGGCTGTGGGCGCTGGAAAAGAAAAACGCTTCGACCGGCGACGGCGGAAAGTAAATACCAGCCTCGAGCATTAGGTGGTAAAACTTCTTGAATTTCTCGGTATCCTGGGCCATGACCTCGGTGTACGTGGTAGG
Organism: Burkholderiales bacterium; assembly: GCA_031415535.1. GTDB lineage: Bacteria > Pseudomonadota > Gammaproteobacteria > Burkholderiales > Burkholderiaceae_E > JANLTP01. The sequence continues at coordinate 303 of JANORY010000650.1, forward strand.
CGGCTTGGCTAACATATACATACCAGCCATGCCACCTTCATGTTGCGCACAAAATGCGACACCGGCCTCGCGCCCCGCGCTGTTCAGGCCCGCGACCAAACGCGCGCACTGCTCGTTTAAGTTCGCGAAGAATCCGGGCACACTGATCAGATCAAGCGTCGCCAGGCCAGCCACCATGGCCAGCGGATTACCGGACAGGGTGCCGGCCTGATAAACATCACCGAGCGGTGCCATGCGCTCCATGACCTCGGCCGGGCCGCCAATCGCACCCACCGGCATGCCACCGCCGATCACCTTGCCAAACGCGCTCAGATCGGGCGTGACCCCAATGACTTCCTGAGCGCCACCGAAGGCCACCCGAAAGCCGGTCATGACTTCGTCGAAAATCAGCAATGCGCCGTGTTTTGTGCACAGCGCCCGCAGCCCGGCATGAAAGCCGGCGGCCGGTTTGATCAGATTCATATTGCCGGCGATCGGCTCGACCATGACGCATGCCAGGTCAGTGCCGTACTGCGCAAACAACTGCTCGACGCTGGCCAGATCGTTGAACTGAGCGACCAGCGTGTGCTGCGCCAAGTCGGCAGGAACGCCGGCCGAACTCGGCGTACCGAACGCCAGCGCGCCCGAGCCAGCCTTGACGAGCAAACTGTCAGCCGTGCCGTGATAACAGCCTTCAAACTTCAAGATTTTGGTGCGGCCGGTATAGCCCCGTGCCAAGCGGATCGCCGACATTGCGGCCTCGGTACCGGAGCTGACGAAACGAACTCGTTCAACCTGCGGGAACAGCGCACACAGGCGCTCAGCCAGCTCGGACTCCATGACATTGGGCGCGCCGAACGACAAACCGCGTCCGGCAGCAGCGCGAACTTTTTCGACCACGTACGGGTGCGAGTGGCCAACGATCATCGGTCCCCAGGAACCCAGATAATCGATATAACGCTTGCCGTCGACGTCATACATGTACGCGCCTTCGGCTTTGTCGATAAACACGGGCGTTCCGCCCACCGCGCGAAACGCGCGCACTGCCGAGTTGACTCCGCCGACCAATACTCTTTTAGCGCGCTCGAATTCCTGAAGGTTGTTCATATTGATTTACTCATGCAATGTGCTCCTGACGAGAGTCTAAACCAGTCGGCCGCAAGCAAGCGGTGCGGGGGTTAAGATGCGAGGCAGCCGAGTCCCGGAGGGCGCCATGACGATTACGATTACCGATATCCAGGCGGCCCGCCAGCGCCTGGCAGGCCAGATCATTCAAACCCCTTATCTGCATTCACAGACGCTGAGTCGAATCGCTGGTTGCGAGCTGTTTCTGAAATTCGAAAATCTGCAATTTACCGCTTCCTTCAAGGAACGCGGTGCCGGCAACAAACTGGCCGCGCTATCATCGGATGAACGCTTGCGCGGCGTCATTACCGTTTCAGCCGGCAACCATGCACAAGGTGTGGCATACCATGCTGCCAAACTCGGCATTCGCGCGGTCATTGTCATGCCACTTGACACGCCCTATGTCAAAGTCGAAAACACCAAACGGCTCGGTGCTGAAGTGGTTCAAGCCGGTGAGAGCTTTGCAGAGGCACGTGCAGCGATGCTTGAATTGGCCCAACGAGATCAACAAGTCATTGTTCATCCGTATGACGATCCGTGGGTCATTGCCGGACAAGGAACGCTGGGTTTGGAAATGATGGCGCAGGTTCCAGACATTGATGCGCTGGTGATCCCAATCGGTGGCGGCGGCTTGATTGCCGGCATCGCAATCGCTGCGCAACACTGCCGACCCGGCCTGGAGATCGTTGGCGTACAGGCAGAACATTTCCCGGCGATGCATGCCCTGTTTGCGGCCTCGAAGGTGGCCGCAGGCGGTACCCTGCCCGATCACGCGGCCATGCCGCCTGCGCCGACCATTGCCGAAGGGATTGCAGTTGATCGACCTGGAACACTAACCGCACCGATTGTGCTGGAGCGCGTTAGTCGCATTGATCTGGTCAGCGAAGCGCAACTGGAGCAAGCCATGATCTATTTACTGGAGATTGAAAAGACCGTCGTCGAAGGTGCGGGGGCGGCCGGTCTTGCTGCGGTGCTGGCGCGCCCGGAACAGTTTCGGGGTCGTCGTGTTGGATTGGTGTTATGCGGCGGCAATATTGACTCCTTGACGCTTTCCGACATCATCGGTCGCAGTCTGGTGCGCAGTCACCGGCTGGCCCGGTTGTCGGTCAGCGCCCGAGATGTGCCCGGCTCACTGGCCCGGGTGGCCACGCTGGTCGGGCAACAAGGTGCGAATATCGAGGAAGTCACCCATCAGCGCGCCTTTGCCGATCTGCCGGTTCGGTATGTACGCATCGAGTTGGTCGTCTCAACCCGCGGCGATAGCCACCTGCAATCGGTCGTGACGGCATTGGCCGCCGCCGGCTTCCCGGCGACAGTGCGGGATTCATAAACGATCAAAACGATCAATATGATTAATACGATCACCAAAACTTTATGTACAATAAAACGTACAATACAGGACACCATAAATGGATGCAATAACCTACTCTGCTGCGCGCGCCAACCTCGCCTCCACGATGGATCGCGTGTGCAACGATCATGAAGCGCTGATCATCACCCGCAATGGTGAACAGTCGGTTGTGATGATGTCGTTGGAAGACTTCAAGGCGCTTGAAGAGACGGCGTATTTACTGCGCAGCCCTGCTAACGCCACTCGATTGCTCAACGCCGTTGCGCAACTCAATTCAGGCAAGGGCAAGGTCCGGGCGCTGCGCGAATGAAGTTGGTGTTCGCTGATTCTGCCTGGCAGGACTATCTGTATTGGCAGGATCAAGACAAACGAATGCTTGCGCGAATAAACAAGCTAATCAAGGAAACCATGCGCGATCCTTTTGAGGGTTTGGGCAAACCCGAACCGCTCAAACATTCACTGGCAGGCTTCTGGTCAAGAAGAATAAACGACGAGCACCGAATGGTTTACAGGGTGGAAAAAGACGCCCTTTTGTTGGCACAGCTTCGTTATCACTATTGAGCTCGATTGGTGTTTCACGCCGATCCCGACCGGATCGCTGTGTTGAGCTCTAACAGTTCCGGGCGCGCAACTCGCGCGCAGAGCAGCCAAACCGCGCCCGGAATGCCCGGCTGAAATGGGCGGCGTCATTAAAGCCCCAGGAGAATGCAATTTCGCTGACACTGCGGGCGTTCAGACTCGGGTCACACATGTCGCGACGGGCAGCATTCAGACGCTGCGACCAGATCCATTCGGCAATCGAGCTCGGCTCGCCGGACCAGGCGCGATGCAGGGTGCTCGGTGAGAGCCGCAATTGCGCGGCGATCGATGCCACCGATAAGGATGGATCACCTAAGCGGGCGCGCGCGCAGGCCTTGATCTGCTCGCGATGATACGCAGTCAAATGCGATACCGGCTGCTGCCGTGCGGCCGGCAAAGCGGATAATCCGGCGATCAGAATTTGAGTCACACTTTCAGCCACAGCGTTGGCCGATTCAGGTGCCAAAGTGCTGATATCAGCCGCCAGGGTTTGAATCATGCCGATCATCAAATGCCCGGCACCCTGTTGGCCGCTCACGGTGCTGGCAGTCAGCGACTGTGTATCACGCAAGGCGGTACGCAAGGTCGGACCGGGCAGCCTCAGGACATACTGCTGGAACGGATTCTGGAACTGCAATTCATAGGGCCGCGTACTGTCGTATAACGCGAAGTCGCCAGGTGCTAGACGGGCGGTACGATCATCCTGCAAGATCGTGCATTCGCCCTGTATCTGGATGCTGACCAGAAAATAGTCTTCGCAGTCGCGCGCAATCTTCGAAACGGTGCGACGCACAATCTGCGGCGTCGCCGTGACACGAGAAAGCTGCAAGGTCGCCAACTGGTCAGCGACAATATCGCCTTCTATCGTCTCGGAACCGGCGACCGCATCACAATCGAGCTGCACATAAGTGTTGCAGACAAGATCGGTCCAAAACGCCAGACGCTGGCTGGGTTCGACGCAATTGGTATTGACCGACGCTCGCATCGTAACGAGTCTACGACAGCAAGCCTGCCCCCGCAACGACTTGCGCCAAAACGCCTTGCGCCATAACGGGCTGCGCCAACCGCCTTGGGTTACCCAGTCAAAAGGCGCGCCACGTTCAGACAATCCGGAAAATGCGCCGCGCCTTACGCTACCTCCTTATTTCTCGCAGTGTCTCTGTGTCCATTCCCCGCAGCATCAATTCCCAGCAGCATCTATCCCCCGTTGCATCGATTTCCGGAAGCGTCAATTCCCAGCTTCGTCAACACCATCCGGATCAACCCAGGAGTCATCATGACAATTTCGCACCCCAAGTACCGCGCCGCAGCCGTTCAGGCAGCGCCGGTGTTCCTCGACCTCGATCGCAGTATTGACAAGGCCATCCTGATGATCAAAGAGGCGGCCAGCAATGGCGCTCGAATCATCGCTTTCCCGGAAACCTGGTTGCCCGGTTATCCGTTCTTTATCTGGCTCGATTCGCCTGCCTGGGGCATGCAGTTCATCCAGCGCTATCACGACAATTCGCTGCTTTATGGCTCGCCGCAGGCTGATCGCATATCGAAAGCAGCCAAGGACAACGACATCATGGTGGTGATGGGCCACAGCGAAAAATCCGGCGGCAGCCTGTACATGGGGCAATGGATCATCAATGCCCAGGGCGTGACGGTGGCCACCCGCCGCAAACTCAAGCCAACCCATGTTGAGCGGACCATTTACGGCGAGGGCGACGGCAGCGACCTGACCGTTTACGACACCGAGCTGGGACGGGTCGGCGCACGGTGCTGTTGGGAACATCTGCAGCCCTTATCGAAGTACGCGATGTACGCGCAAAACGAACAGGTACACGTCGCCGCCTGGCCGAGCTTTTCCTTGTATCGCGGCGGCGCTTATGCGCTCGGTGCCGAGGTCAATAACGCCGCCAGTCGAATTTATGCGGTAGAGGGCCAGTGTTTTGTGTTGGCACCGTGCGCCACCGTCTCGGCCGCGATGATCCAGACGCTGTGCGGCGACGATCCGATGAAGCGGCAACTGCTGCTGCAAGGCGGCGGCTTTACCGGCATTTACGCACCTGACGGTCAACTTATTTCGGAAGTTTTACCGGAGGGTCAGGAAGGCATCGTGTACGCCGATCTCGATCTCGGGATGATTTCGCTCGCCAAGGCCGCAGCCGACCCGGCCGGTCATTATTCGAGGCCGGATGTGACCCGGCTGTTGCTCGATAAAACGCCGCGCGAACGGGTCGTGTATCAACAGCGCTCGGCACCTGAGCTCACAGAGGCTGAATTGGCTGAACCCGCCAAGCGCGAAACCGAGGTCCCCGTTGCGGCAACCCGCCGCGTGCTAGGGGTGGTGTCGTGAGCGCATTCGCATACACCGAAAAAGCGCTCGAGCTGCAACAGCGCTTTGATACCACCGCACTGGCCGCCGTCGAATTACAGGTCATCGTCCACGACGCACTGACGCCGGCCGATCGCGGCTTCATCAGTCAGATGGAAATGTTCTGGTTGGCCTCAGTAGATCCGAACGGCTCGCCGACGGTCAGCTTCAAAGGCGGTGCACCAGGCTTCGTGAAGATCGCCGACGACAAGACGCTGCTGTTCCCCTGTTTCGATGGCAATGGCATGTACTTCTCGATGGGTAATATTGCCTCCACCTCGCACATTGGCATGTTATTTATGGACTTCGTAACGCCGAGCCGACTGCGGGTGCAGGGGGATGCGAAGCTCACCGATGATCCGGCAATCGTGGGCCAGTGGCCAGGCGCGCAGTTCGCTGTCAAGGTTGACATCACCGCGTTGATCACCAACTGCCCGCGTTACATTCCGCGCATGCAGCGCCTGAACGGCTCACGCTACGTGCCGAACACCAAAACGGGTGAGCAACCGATTCCGGGCTGGAAGCGAATTGATGCCATTCAAGCGGTGCTACCGAAACGTGACCAGAACAAAGCCGACACCGTCGGCGGCTTGATCTCGATGGACCAGTGGGGCGCGATGGTCATGAAGGGTGATCCACTGGCTTGATCTCGTTTGCGCTAGCCTGAAGCGGTCCGGTGCAAGCGCCTTCGCGAATGTCCCCCGCCTCGGCCTTTTCGGCCGACGCTCCTCCTCAATTTCGCTGCGGCACTTACACCAGCCCGCTCCCGGCTGACACCGTGCTTGGTGGTGGTTGTCCGTATGCCATCAGCGGTGCCTGAGATGAACGTGCTCGGTTCTCACCGTTACGAATGCGGACGCCGGTGCCCGATCAGGGCGGCGGGGTGCTCGGCGTAGCGGAATAAAGGAGGAGCGGCGGCCGTCAGGGACCCTCTGTGCTTGGTGGTGGTGGGCCGTATGCGATCAGAGTGCTTGGCATGAATGTGCTCGGTTCTCAACGTTACGAACGCGCACGCTGGTGCTTGATCAGGACGGCGGGGTGCTTGGCGTAGCGGCATAAAGGAGGAGGCCGCCAGGCCGGGGGACAGCCGCGGAGCCGAGTGCCCCGTCGGCCTGGTCCCGCTCAGACGGAGCCGAGTGCCCCGTCGGCCTGATCCCGCTTAAGCGAAGACTACTGAAAGAACTCCTTGACCCGATCCATCCATGACCGCGTGTTCGGGCTATGCCGAGCCTCCCGCAAAGTCAGGTCAAGTTCCTTCATCAACTGCTTCTGTTTGTCGGTCAGCCGCACCGGCGTTTCAACCTGGATGCGCGCATAAAGGTCACCCGGATAAGCACTGCGAATACCCTTGATGCCCTTGCCGCGCAATCTGAAGGTCTTGCCAGGTTGAGTGCCCTCCGGCAATTCGATTTCGGCGCTGCCCGACAGCGTCGGCACCTGAATCGTTCCGCCCAATGCGGCGGTTGTCATCGAGATCGGAATCTCGCAATTCAGATCATCGCCATCGCGCTCAAAGACCGTGTGTTTCTTTAAATGAATTTCAACATACAGGTCGCCGGCCGGGCCGCCGTTAATGCCGGGCTCACCGTTGCCGGTTAAACGAATGCGCATGCCTTCGTCGATGCCGGCCGGGATTTTGACCTCAAGCGTTTTGTTGCGCTTGATGCGACCAGCTCCTTCGCACGTCAGACAGGGTTCGGCAATCACTTTACCGGTGCCGTGACAGTTGCGGCAGGTTTGCTGAATCGAGAAAAAGCCTTGCTGCACCCGCTCGGAGCCCTGGCCCTGGCAGGTTGCGCAGACGCGAGGTTTGGTGCCGGCCTTTGCGCCCGACCCTTTGCAGGTGTCGCAGGAGTCCCAGCTTGGGATGCGAATTTCGGTGGCGTAACCGGCTGCCGCCTGCTCGAGCGACACTTCCATCGCATAACGCAGGTCGCCACCACGATAGACGTTGCTGCGCGCACCGCGTCCGCCTTGCTGCTGGCCAAAAATGTCACCGAAAATGTCACCGAAGACATCGGCAAATCCGCCAGGACCGCCCGCACTGCCGCCACCGCCGGCACTCGGATCGACACCGGCATGGCCGAAGCGGTCGTAAAGATCGCGCTTTTTAGCGTCGGTGAGCATCTCGTAGGCCTCTTTGGCCTCCTTGAACTTATCTTCCGACTCTTTATTGTCCGGGTTGCGATCCGGGTGATACTTCATCGCCAATTTTCGATAAGCTTTTTTTAGCTCTTCTTCACTGGCGTTTTTGGCTACACCGAGCACACTGTAAAAGTCACGTTTAGCCATCTTGATCTTCTAGGTCTTCTGGGTCTATTAAGTCGTTTGGATCTTCTATCGATGGAGTCCGGGCAAGCTTGAAATCAACGCACATCAAACGACACAACCGCGACTGAAAAAACTCAGGCGCGGTTGTGGCTTGCACGGTCAATTTTACCGTGCGATACGGCGTCTTCAGACTCAACCGCGCTTTACCTCTTTGAAGTCAGCATCGACGACATCGTCATCTTTCGGGCGCTTGGCTTCCGACGCGCCCGCAGAACCCGACCCACCTGCTGCAGCACCGCCGCCACCCGGACCGGCACCCGCTTCGGCGGCACCGGCGGCGTTCTCGGCCTGCGTCTTGGCGTACATCATTTCGCCGAGTTTCTGGCTGGCGCTCATCAGCTCATTGGTCTTGGCCTCGATCTGATCCTTGTCCTCACCCTTGAGTGCTTCCTGAGCGGCTGCCAGCGCCGCTTCGATCTTGCCTTTTTCGTCGGCCTCGATCTTGTCACCATACTCGGTCAGTGATTTGCCGACCTGGTGCACCATCGCTTCGCCCTGATTGCGCGCGGTAGCTAGCTCGACGCGCTTGCGATCGTCAGCGGCATTGGTCTCGGCGTCCTTGACCATTTTCTGGATCTCGGCTTCGGAAAGACCCGAGTTCGCCTTGATGGTGATCTTGTTTTCCTTGCCGGTCGCCTTGTCCTTGGCCGAGACGTGCAAGATGCCGTTGGCGTCGATATCGA
>JANORY010000651.1:0-7814 GCA_031415535.1 Burkholderiales bacterium
CAATCGGGGCGCCCGGCGCAGTCGCTGCAGCCGGCTCGATGCGCGTCGTCGGCACCTGCGCTTTAATCTCGGCCAGTACGGTATCGCTAAACGGTCGCTTGAGCCCTTTCGGCCCAGTACGCATTGAACCAAGACCGCCGACCGCGCTGCCGGCAGGGCCACTCGGCGTAACCGTTCCAGTTGGCTGACCGGGCGACGCCGCGCGTCCGTCCAAGGGACGCGACTCAATGCCGCTCGGGCGAACCGGCGCGGTTTGAACGCCGGCATTTTCGGCCGGCGCAGGTACGCTCGTCACCGGTGCCGGCGTCAGATTCGGCTCGCGCGGCGGCTCCGCCGGTCGCACCGGATCGCCGGTGCGCTTGACAATCGGTGCCGGGCCACGACTGCTGGAACATGCCGTCAGCGTAAACACTGCGGCCAAAAAAACCAACTGCGCAAACCGCGACGACCGCGACAACGAGGGAATCCGTTGCAATTTATGAACCTCGTATCAAGTGACTCCGGCTCGCATCGGCACAAACCGTACCGAATCGAGCACGCTTAACCGCCATTCGGCGGGCAATGCCCGTTCAACAAAATGCAAACTCTGTTGACCGTTGGGCGATTGTATAGGCGCGATCAATCGACCACCTAACGCCATCTGCAACAGCAAGGCATCAGGAATGCTGGCACCGGCCGCCGCAACAATGATGGCCAGGAAAGGCGCGGCCTCGGTTGACCCGAGGTGGCCATCGCCGAGCACCAGGCGCAAATTCGCTTGCCGCAGGTAGCGCAAGTTGGCACGCGCCAGTTCGTGCAGCGAGCGGATCCGCTCGATTGAGATCACTTCACCAAAGACCTGCGCCAGTACCGCCGCCTGATAACCGCAACCAGTGCCAACCTCCAGCACACGCGCACTGCGCCGTTGCTCGAGCGAGTAGGTCTCGGCAATCAGCTCAATCATGCGCGCCACAGTGAACGGTCGGGAGATCGTCTGACCCTGACCGATTGGCAATGACATGTCTTCGTAAGCTCGACTCGCCAGACCTGGTTCGATAAAACGATGGCGATCGACGCTCGCCATCGCCAGCAACACCTGGGGATCACGGATACCGCCCGCCTTAAGCCCGTCGATCATCGCCGCACGCGCCCGCTCGGAAGTCAGACCAGTGCCACGTGGCCGTACCGATGGCGCAGGCCCTGGCACAGACCTTGATGCAGGCACCCGCCGCGCGCTTAGGGGCTGAGCCATTGCTCCACTATTGCCAGTTCGTGCAAGGACGTTAGATCGATATCGAGCGGCGTGACGGATACTTGACCATGCTCAACCGCATAAAAATCGGTGCCAGGCCCGGCATCCTTGATGGAGCCCGCCGGCCCGATCCAATAGACCGTCTCGCCGCGCGGATTGACCGATTTCAAAGTTTCTTCAGCGTGGTGACGGCGACCCAGCTTGGTCACGATCGGCTGCTTGCTCAAGCGGGGCGCGAGTCGCTGCACCAGTAGCGCGGCCATTTGTGCGGCACTATCGAGATGTTCATAACCACGCTTGACCAGCGAGAACGCGATCGCCGGGACGCCCAGCAAATAGCCCTCGGTCGCCGCCGCCACTGTGCCGGAATAGATCGTATCTTCGCCGAGATTGGCACCGTCATTAATGCCCGCGACCACCAGGTCAGGGCGAAACGGCAACAGTCCGGTCACTGCCAAGTGAACACAGTCGGTTGGTGTGCCATTAATGTAGCGAAAACCATTGGCCGCAGTTCTGACCAGCATCGGTCGATCCAAAGTCAACGAATTTGATGCGCCGCTGCGGTCACGCTCAGGTGCTATGACATGGACTTCGGCAAATGTTTGTAGTTCACGGGCTAATGCCGCGATGCCCGGCGCCGAATAACCGTCATCGTTACTGATCAATATACGCATATGGCGGATATTTTAACCGCTTTGCTGTGCCGAATCGCCCTCCGAAGCATCTGAGGCGTGATCGCGCTAACCTTCCGCCGGCCAATCGCGAATATAGGCCTTCAGCATACGATTCTCAAAACTCTGCTCCTCCAGAACCGCCCGGGCAACATCATGGAACGACAGCACGCCAAGCAGCATCTGCTCGTCCATCACCGGGAAGTAACGCTGCCGGGAATCGAGCATGATGCGGCGCACCTCGTTCACATCCATGCTCGACGACACAACCATCGGCTCACGGTTCATCACCTGCGCAATGTTGATTTCGGCCACCGGTGGCGTCGGGCCGATCCGATGCTCCTGCTGGCGTTTGGCCAGCACCCGAATCACCTCACGAAAGGTAATGATGCCAGCCAACTTGCCGCGATCCATAACGACCAAGGATCCTATATCGAGATCGGCCATGGTCATCACACATTCGGAAAGCATGGCCTGCGGCGACACCGTGAATAAGGTGCTGCCTTTGACCTTGAGGATTTCACTGACTTGCATGTTCGCCTCCCTGACTCACCACTGGATATCGACCCTCGCTTGCAACAGAAAGGCCTGTTCGCGCCAGACAGCGCTGGATTTCCGACGCCACGGCATCTTCAGTATAAGGTTTGGTCATGAACACCGTCACCCCGGCCTGCAACGCGCTCATTCGATGCTTCTGAGAAAACCGCGAGGTAATCATGATAATCGGTATCTCGGCGAATTGAGCATCGGCACGCAAAGCCTTGGCCAACTCAATCCCGTTCATGCGCGGCATTTCCAGATCGGCAATCACCAGCGCCGGCTGGTAGCGGCGGACTTGGTCGAGCGCTTGGACACCATCGGCCGCGGTAATGACCCGCAGGCCGATATCGTTCAGAAACAGCTCCATTGAACGGCGCACCGACACCGAGTCATCAACCACCAGGCAGATCGGCAATGAGTTGTCCTCGAACAAAAGCGCTCCGACTGGGCCCTTGGCGACGTCGCCGGGTGCCGCGAGCAGCGCCGGCAGATCAATCACCGGTGCAATCGAGCCATCACCCAACACAGTCAGGCCGGTCAACCCAGGCCCCGAGGGCAGCCAGGCAGGCAATGGGCGAACCAGAATATTGCGCGCCTGACTGAGTGGCGGCGCAACAATCCCGAGGCGTTGACCATCGACCGTACGTACCACCAGCACCATCGAGTCGCTCGCCTCGGCGGCAAAAACCTGTGCTGGCAGGCCCAATAATGCGCTGAGTAGCACGGTCGGTACGGGACCCTGCGCAGTCAATGCCTGTGACTCGCCGGCCGGGTTGGCAAGCAGACTTTTGGCGGCCAGTATTTCATCAATATCATGCGCAATCAGCGCCAGGCAATAACGTCGATCCTGGATCACCATCACCGGCTGGCTGGCTGACTTGGCGGCAATCGAAATCCGGAAACTGGCACCGGCATCGGGCGGGCTTTGCACGTCGATCTGGCCACGCAGTTTCTGAACCGCCTGATTGACCACGTCCAAGCCTATGCCGCGGCCGGAGAGTTGTGTCACCGACGTTCGCGTCGAGAAACCAGGCCGAAAAATAAGACGTAACAACTGCTGATCGTCGATCGGGTTAGTGGCCGGATCAAATTCAGCGCCAACCGCGAACAAACCCAGCGCTTGTGCACGCGCTCGAACCGAATTCAAGTCGATGCCGGCACCGTCGTCACTACACTCGATCCGAACGGCCAAGGAATCGCGGGCGAACTTGAGCATGATCTTGCCGTTCACGGGCTTGCCGCCAGCACTGCGGACGGCCGCCGCTTCAATCCCGTGATCGACGGCGTTGCGCAACAACTGAGTTAAGGAGTCGACCAAGGACTGCAGCATCTCATTATCGATTTCGGTCTGCGCGCCTTCTACCTGGAGATCGACTGAGCGGCCAGCCATGCGTGCAGCCTGTCGCACCGCCCGGTTCAAGCGCGGCACCAGGCTATGCACCGGTACCAGACGAGTGCTGTGGACGAGTTCACGCATATTGACTTGCAAGCGTTCGATCTGGTCACTCAACTCATTGAGTTCGAGCAAATGGTGGTCGAAGTTGCGATCGATAATGCGGTGGTCGGCCCCCGCCTCCAGAATCCGGCGCGACAAAGTATGCAAATCGTTGTATTCGTCCAGTTCCAGCGGATCGAACTCGGCACCGCCCGAGCGACCGGTGAGCGCCACGCCGCGGACATCAACCAACCGCTCCAACTCACCAGACAAGGTTTGCAGGCCCTCATTGGCGGAACGTAAAGAATGTCGTGTGCTGTCGATCTGTCCGATGTGCTCCTGCATCTGAGCGAGCTTGATCGAAGCTTCGGTAATGGCCTGCAGCATGCGCTCCATCAGCGCCGCCGGGATCTGCAGCATATCCGGCCGACTGGAGAATTCGGACGCCTCGCGAACTTCGGGAACCTGAGACACCTCAAAGGCCTCAGAAACTAATTGGGCCTCAGGAATTACTGGAACCTCAGACGCCACGAGGGTTTCGGACCGAGCAGCCAGGTCGGGCACTTTGGATACTTCGGATACTTCGCGATTTCCTGGAGCGCTGGAACCTGCGAGATCGCCGTTTGTAACGGCACCTGCGAGAACTGCGGGCTGTGGCGCATGCGTCGCTTGTGTGGTGCTCTGCTGGGCGAGCTGATTAATCCAATCGACCAGAGCCTCATGCAACTGAGCGATATCGGTCGGCGCTGGCGCAATGCCGATCAAGGCTTCGTTGAGCTCTGATAGTGAGTCTGCGGCACGGGCCAGCAAATCGAGTAAGGCCGAGGGCGCAACCCGAGCGGACGCTTGAACAAGCTGCAACAGATCTTCGAGTTGATGAGTCAGTGTTGCGATCGCGCGAACGCCGACTGTATTGGCTGCGCCCTTTAGCGTGTGGGCAATGCGTTGCGCGTCAGCCAGTTTTTCTACCTCGCCATCGCGAACCTGAGCGATACACAGCGCGAACTCTTCACACAATTTCGGCATCTCCCGTTTCAGTTGCTCGACCACCGTGCGATCGGCATCCACCGGCACAGTAATTGACAGGTCATCGCTGGCAGCCTGTGTCGCTCGGGGCAATACGCGTCGCGAGGTGACAACCTTGATGCGCGACAAACTTTGCGCCAGCGCCGAGGTGTCATCACCCAGCCAGGCGCTCAGCGTGCTGACCAATTCGCCCGCGTTGTGTAGATCCGGTTGAGTAAAAAAAGTTCTCATTGCGACCGGTAGTTCGATCAGATTACGATGCAATCGATCGGCCAGTTCCGGGCCGAGCGATGCCTGCCGTCGAATGCCAGCCGCTGTTTGCAACAGCGCCCGCTGCAATAAGATCAATCCCACAAATTCAAGCGCATTGCCGATATGCTCAAGTTCGCTGGCATAATCTTCGAGCAGGGTTGCAGGTGCACTGGTCGCGACAGTGCAAACAAGGTCCGATCCAACCCGGTTCGGTGCCGCCAGCAAGGGCGCGAAAACCCGCTCTTCGAAGGCCAGGGTTTCCTCGGCGAGCAACGCCAACTCATCGACGGCTAATTCAAGTAGCGGCGAAACAATTAGCGGCGAGTCAAGTAGCGGCGAGTCAAGCGGCGGCGAATCAGACAACACCTCAAGCGCGGCATCGAGCGCTGGCTCGTTCCAGCCACGGATCGCCTGCGCGTCACGCTGCAGTCGCTCAACGATCATCTCGGTGAACTCCGGCGGCAAGGGGTTAAGCTTCGGCCAAAGACCCAGTTGATCAACCAAGGAACGGACTCGCCGAACCGGTAGTTGCCCGGCACAAAACGCCAACAGGTCATTGACCCAGACCTCGATCAACTCACGGCCGGGCTCGTGCTGAATCGGCATCGTGCGTTTACGCAGAAACGGCACCACAATCGCGCTGAGATAACCAATACTGCGCAAGTTATGGTCGCGGGCGGTGGCCGCGCATCGATCGATCGCCTCGGCCAGGCCGGTGCTGACGTCCTGCCCGGGCGCCGCCCGCAGCAAGGGCTCAAGCACGCCCATCGCTGCCGCTTGAAGCGCGCTGGCAGACAGCACAGTCAAGTGCTGTCCTCGGGACTGGTGACCGGTAGTTTAAAGACTGAAACCTCCTCGCTCAATACCTTGGCGTACTCAGCCAAACGGCGCGTTTCAATCGCCTGCGAGGTCAGTTGTCGGGCGGTCTCGGCACTGGCTTCCTGAATGATCCGCGCGCGCTCCTGCAAGCCAGCACCGACCTTGGCCTGTTCTACCGAGGTTCGAGCAATTTCGCGAACACTGGAAGCCAGCGACTCAGTGCACTCCTGACTGCGCCGCATACCCTGTCCTGCACCATCGGCCAACTGACTGATCTCGACCACTTTGCTGATCGCCTGATTCACCGCCAGCACGGTTTCGTGCGTCTCGGTCTGAATCGAAACCACCAGACGGCCAATATCGGCGCTAGAGTCCTTGGCGGACTCGGACAGCCGCTTGACTTGATCGGCGACTGTCACAAAATTTCGGCCAGCCTCGCCGGCCGCAAGCGCGTGCATCGAGGCGTTCAGCGCCAATATTCCAGTGCGTTCCGCCATATCCTGAATCAGCGTCACAATTTGACCGATCTCCTGCGAGCGCTCACCGAGTCGCTTGATGCGCTTTTCGGTCTCACGAATCAACTCGCGCGACTGCGCAATCGCGCCGACCGTTTCAGTGACTCCTCGCACCGATTCAACCGTCGCTTTAACGGCCTGGTCGGCAATATCGTTGCAGGCGCGAGCGCGCTCGGAAATAGCGTTCAGTGCGGCAGCGGCGCGGCCAAGCTCACGCGCCGCCAACTCGACTTCATGTCGCTCCCGACCGGCAGCAGCAGCGGCCGACTCTGACTGCGTACGTACCGACAAAGTCGCTTGCGCGACACTTCGCGAGATCCGCGACATGCTGGTCAAGACCCGGCTGGTCTCCTCATTTAGCAAGTTCAGAGCTTCGGCAATTGCACCGGTCACGTCATCATTAACTGGAATTTTGATGCTAAGGTCTTTGCTGGTAGCAATCTCGCCTACCGAACGCATGATTTCAACCACCGAGTTATTCAGTTCGTTATTGGCGTGTGACTCCTGCGTTTGCAGCGCTCCGCGCTGATCCAACAAGACGTCTACCGAGCGACCCAGTCGGCCGATTGGGTCGGCTGCCAATAGGTAGCTGCGCGCAGAAGTATCGCCTGCCCGCGCGCGCTCAACCACCTGCTGAACACTTTCGAGCGACGCACGCTGTTCGCTGAACAGTCGGCGCAACCAGAGGTAACAAACACCGGCCAGCACAGCGGACAAAAACAAGACGCCCGCAATAACACCGCCCCAGGAGCGGGCGGTGAGGAGGTCCCAGACCTCGGAGGCGATCCATACACCAAGCAACATACTCGACAGCAGCGCACCGAACATTACTATTGATACGATGCGGGGCAAGCTTGAGTCGAGTTGTTGCGCCTCGGTAGATATCGTGTCACCCGCAGTGCCTTCGGGCAACAAAAGATTGTGCGACTCAGTCATTGGCAAGCACCTCAAAGAATCGGTCGAAATCGACTTCCCACCAGATTCTGGAATCGAGTTCGTTGTGTGCGGGACTGCCAAGCACACGCGCCGTTTGGGGTGACGACAAACTGTCTGAAAAACAAATGCCGGGCGGCGGCGCGTCAACCGGCGTCAATCCATTTAACAACAACGGTGCTTGTGTAACTTGGATCGCCATCGCCGAGTCCCGCCCTTTGAGCATGACAATCGCGCAAGTCTGCACCACGGCGACGTTGCCGGGCGCAAGTTGGTCGGCGTTGAATACCAAAATGGGATGACCGCGAATTTGCGCCGCACCGCGGACCCGGCGACCGACCCGCGGGATTGGAAACACCTTTATCCCGGCCAGATACTCGGCACTCTGCACG
>JANORY010000652.1:0-1067 GCA_031415535.1 Burkholderiales bacterium
GTTATCGAAAAATTCCCTCCGAAAAAAAAATTCGCCCGTCCGAACAATCAAAAACCAGGTTGGCCGATTTTGCCGCAAAATGAATCGGTCAAAAACATGAACCGCCAGACCTGGACTTTCCTCGACGACCAAAATCGCCGCCGAAAAGTCAACCTCTTTCACAGCCCCCGCGATGGCAAATTGCTCATCCAGGTCGATGGCGAAACCGTCGTCGCAACGGTGCATGCGAAAGAGGCCGGGCGATGGTCATTTCTCATCGAAGAAGAACTTTGCGACATCATCGTGGTGCGGCGCGGCCTCGAATTTTTGTACGGATTTGAGATAAACCGCAAAGCTCCGACCGCCCGAAACCGCATCATCCGCCAGCGCGAACGGCGCGATTTATGGCTGCCGCTCGGCATTTTCCTGGTTTGCCTGTTGGCCGGAGCCGGGTTTCTTTTTGGAAGAAAATGGATGAAAAAACAGGCAAGCCCTGCCCAATTCGAACAGATTCAGCTCTCCGCCGACCAGCTTGCCGCCCTCAGTCGCGATGGAAAAACGACCATCGCCCATTGCCTTGAAGGAAAAAACGGGTTGATTTATTCGTTCAAACCGGTTCGTTCAAACGCCAACGCGACCGGCGATTCCATTCAAACTGGCGGCCTGTTTCTCGAAAAAAAAGTGGCCGGAAAATTCGTCCTGCCCAACGGCCTGCCCCTCGAAAAGGGCGATGAATTTCGGGTGACGTATCTCCCGAAAACTCCCGCCGTTCATCAGCTTGATTTCATGCAACTCACTGAAAATCAGGTGATTGTCTATCAAAATCGGGCGGCTGGCTGGCATCATTTGCAGCATCCCGAATTGTCGAAAGCCTGGTGCGCCTGCCTCGTTCGGCAGGTCTGGCGACGGACGGGGCTGCGCGGTTTGGCCGATATTTTTTTCCAGAAAACACCGCCAGCCGAGTACGCCGACCATAATTCAGACTCATTCGGACGGCTCATTCGTGATGAAAATTTCAAAAAAATGGTGGCCGATTCGTGTTGGGGGAAATGACACGCGACCTCCCGTTAAAACAGCCACCTTTCAGC
>JANORY010000653.1:0-1528 GCA_031415535.1 Burkholderiales bacterium
CGCACAGTCGAACAACGACCCAACTATCGAGCGGTGAATGTTTGGCGTACTGAATCTTCGCCGGCACCGATTCAGGCGGCGGACTCGGTCGCGCTTCACAAGGGGATTCTGCCGCCGAAAAAGGGCGGATCGATTCTGCGCGTGATCGACTTTCCGCCGGAATCCAAGGACCCGATCGAGCGTCAACGCCAGATTGCCGCGACCTTCGGTAGCATCTTTGTGGACGCCGATCACGACAAACGCGCCGGCGCACATCCGGGCATGCATCGCACCGACACGGTTGACTATGCGATTGTGCTTGAGGGCGAGATCTGGGCGGTCATGGATGACAACGAAGTGTTGATGCGAACTGGCGATATTCTGATCCAGCGCGGCACGAACCACGCTTGGGCCAATCGCTCGGAGAAGACCGCGCGAATCTGCTTTGTTCTGCTCGACGGTACTCGTTAGGGAGCGTCACGGTGATCAGTCCGTAACCCGCTTCTTTTGCCATAAAAATTCCTGGAATGAGCGTATCAGCGGCGTCTTGAATTGAGATAACGTAGCCGACAGGACGATAGTTATCATGTGTGCCGATATTGTGCCTTGAGCCGAAAACGTCGGCCAAAACCGTGTTTGTCAATACGATTGCAGTACCCCAAGACTATGCTTGACAATATAAGCAAATTTGCTTA
Source organism: Burkholderiales bacterium (assembly GCA_031415535.1). Classification (GTDB taxonomy): domain Bacteria; phylum Pseudomonadota; class Gammaproteobacteria; order Burkholderiales; family Burkholderiaceae_E; genus JANLTP01. The sequence goes on from JANORY010000653.1 coordinate 675, forward strand.
TATTGTGGCTAGATATGTGTATCGGGAAAATGCTTGAAACAAAGCGAATTCAAGAAATGGTTGGCAGCACAAGGTGCCACGTTCAAGAATGGTGCCAAACACACGAAAGCTTACCTAAATGGGAGGCAGTCAACGCTTCCCCGGCACCCGAGTCATGAGATCGGCGAAGCCTTGAGAAAGGCGATTCTCCAACAGCTCGGGTTGAAGTAGTGGAAATGTTCAGCGCTCCGATTTTGCACAGTTACTTTTTTTCGCCCAATTCCTTGCGAGGTTGTATGCGTTACCCCGTAGTCATCAAGCCCGACGGAGCGGGTTGGTTTATCTCCTTCCTGGATATCCCTGAGGCATTGACGTCGGCCGTCACGGAACAGCAGACGCTCGAGATGGCGCGTGATGCGCTGGCAACGGCGATGGACTTCTATTTCGAGGATCGTCGCTTGGTTCCGCCGCCGTCCCGGATCAAAGCCGGTCAGCCCTTCGTCGAGTTGCCAGCGAGCTTGGCAGCCAAGGTATTGTTGCTCAATGAAATGATTCGTCAAAAGGTACGGCCTGCCGATCTCGCGCGCAAGCTCAAAGTGAAACCGCAGGAGATCAACCGGCTGATCGATCTGAAGCATGCATCAAAAATCGATGGCGTGGCGGCAGCTCTGAATGCGCTCGGCAAGAGACTCGAACTGAAGCTAGCCTGAGCAGCAAATAAAACGCGAAAACGGCGTTTGCATTTCCTGCTCTCAAGGTGCGCTTCTTGAAAATATCGTAGCTACCTAAAGCTTGATCTTGCCTTCAGAAATCACGCGCTTCCAAACCGTGTGTTCATCCTTGATCAACTTGTCGAAATCCGCTGCGCTGGTGGG
>JANORY010000654.1:0-2773 GCA_031415535.1 Burkholderiales bacterium
GCGATGCGCGAGGTGCTGACCAATATTCAGACCGGTGAGTATGCCAAGCAGTTCATTCTTGAGAACCGCGCCGGTGCACCGACCCTGTTGTCGCGCCGCCGTCTCATGGGTGAACACCAAATCGAAATAGTGGGCGAGAAACTCAGAGCGATGATGCCCTGGATCAAGGCTAACAAGCTGGTTGATAAGACGCGCAACTGAGCCGGTGGCAAAATGACCATTGCAAGCGCGATTCCGCCGCCAGTCGGGCTGACCGCCGAATGGCAAGATTGGCTCGCCAGCAATCTGGTGCGCGGCGTCGGCGACGCCGAGCTTCTGGCCGGGATGAAGAACAACGGCTTTGACGAGCAGTATGCCCGGATAGCCATCAGCGTTGTGCGTGCGATGACCGAGCGGGTGCAGCGGACCGCGCCGGCCTTGCTCAGCGAATACGAAGCCGACCCGATGCGCCTGCCAAACGCGAACCGGGTTCGAGCGGCCGATCGTGAGGTAACGATTGCCTTTGCGTTGGTGAATCCGAATGTCGCCTTGATCACCAACCTGTTGTCCGAGGAGGAATGCCAAATCCTGATCCGCATGGCGCAGGGCAAATTAAAGCGCTCGGAAGTGGTCGAGCCCAAAACCGGTGCCTCCGAGGTCAGTAAGGCGCGTACCAGCGAAGGCGCGCACTTCGAGCGCGGTGAGGGGGCCGTGGTACAGCGCCTGGAGGCTCGGATTGAAGCCTTGACCGGCGTGCCGGTCGTCAACGGCGAACCCTTGCAGATGCTGCATTACACGATTGGCGGCGAGTACAAACCGCATCACGATTATTTTGATCCGAAAGAGCCGGGTAGCGCTGTGCTGACCAAGGCCGGCGGGCAGCGTCTGGCGACCATGATTATTTACCTGAACGATGTCGAAGCCGGTGGCGAGACAATTTTTCCGGAGCTTGAGTTGTCGGTCAAAGCGGTGCGCGGCTGCGCGGTCTATTTTGAGTACCAGAATCAGAAGGCCGAACTCGATTTGCGCTGTCTGCATGGCGGCGCGCCGGTCGCGCGCGGCGAAAAATGGATCGTCACCAAGTGGCTGCGGCAAGGCATGTATGTTGCGTCCTGAGCACTTGGGTTCGCAAAGTTTGCCGTTTGAGCCGATGCGCGCCGAAGGTATTCGAAGATGTTTATCAAGCGGAACTGATGAAACACTCCCCTAGAACTGGCCGACGCAAGTTTAAGCCCTTGAAATTCGGGGCGCGCAAGATCGCAGTAGAAAAGCCGAGCACGTTGATCGAACTGCCGGTAGCGCCGGGTGAACCGGTCGTGGCCGTTGTGCAGCGGCGCCGCGCGCGCGGCATTTATTTATTGCCCAACGCATTTACGACCGCGTCGCTGTTTTGCGGCTTCTACGCCATTGTCATGGCCATGAATGTGCGCTTCGAGCAGGCCGCGATTGCGGTCTTTTTCTCGATGGTGCTGGACAGCCTCGACGGCCGGGTAGCACGCCTGACCAACACTCAAAGCGCCTTCGGCGAGCAGTACGACAGCCTCTCCGACATGGTCTCGTTTGGCGTGGCACCGGCACTTATCATGTACGAATGGACCTTGCGCGGGCTCGGAAAATGGGGCTGGTTGGCCGCGTTTGTGTACTGTGCGGGCGCGGCGCTGCGCCTGGCGCGCTTTAACGCGAACATTGGCGTCGTCGACAAGCGCTATTTTCAGGGCTTGCCGAGTCCGGCCGCCGCCGCCTTGGTGGTTGGGCTGGTCTGGGTAGCGACCGAGCTGGCCCAGACCAAATGGATCAACTACGTGCCGGCCGATTTCGCCTGGTACGCCTGGGTTCTGACCCTGTATGCCGGTGTGACGATGGTTTCTAACGTACCGTTTTACAGCTTCAAAGACCTGAACTTGCGCCGATCGGTGCCGTTCATTTTTGTGCTCGGCCTGGTATTGGCTTTCGTGCTGATATCGGTCGATCCGCCGCTGGTGCTTTGGTCGCTGTTTGTGGTCTATGGCGTGTCGGGTTATTTGGTCTGGACCTGGCGCCGATTGCAGCGCCGAGGCAGCTCGGATGTCACGAAACCCCCTCAATCCTGACTCCGAATTGCCGTGTTGCGCTGCGCAACGTAGAATTGAGGGTTTTCCTGGGTGGGCGATGAAGCAAAGAAAATCGTTCGTGGTCGGCAATTGGAAGATGAACGGCGACGTCATCGCCAACGAGCATCTGTTCACGGCATTGCGCTCGGCGATCGACCGGCCGCTGTTGTCGCGTGTGGATATCGCGATTTGTCCGCCGATTCCGTATCTGGGTCAGGCGGCCGCCTGGCTCGGCGATACGGACATGATGCTCGGGGCACAAAACCTGGCAGCCTTCGATAACGGTGCCTACACCGGTGAAGTGTCGGCGGCGATGCTTTCCGATCTGCGTTGCAAATGGGTGTTGATCGGCCATTCCGAACGGCGCGCGCTGTTCAAGGAAACCGACGAACAGGTTGCGGCCAAGTTGGCGCGGGCGCTGGAAAAGGCCTTAGGGGTGATTATTTGCGTCGGTGAAACCCTTGAAGAGCGCGAACAGGGCAAAACCGGTGAGGTGATCCGCCGTCAGGTGCAAGCCGTTGCAACGGCGGGCGCAGCGGCCAAGCCGGATCAATTTGTGGTGGCCTACGAGCCGGTTTGGGCGATTGGCACAGGTCGTTCGGCGTCACCCGATCAGTCCCAGGAAGTACATCAACAGATTCGCCAGTTGTTGGTGCGGGCTGGCTGCAAAGCAAATCAGATTCGCCTGTTGTACGGCGGCAGTG
>JANORY010000655.1:0-1552 GCA_031415535.1 Burkholderiales bacterium
ACCGGCCAACCATGGTACTGGCCTTCTTTGGATCATCTGCGCACGTGCGCAGTAACTGTGTGGCGTCTTCTTTCGTCAGTGGGAACTTCAAACGCCATATTCACGCTTGATGCACCCGGATGCACCCGGCAATGCCGCCGAATTGAGAGTCTGTCGGGGAACGACTCGTGTCATTATTGACAAAACGCCGCCTTTGGCGAGGGTTTTTGGCTCAAAGTGTAAGACCCCTTGCGAGCTGAGCGAGCCGATGCACACTGGGACGCAGCCGGTCTCAGAGCCGCCGAAACTTCTAAGGGCATCGAATCCGCTTGAAATCAGGCCGAGTACAGCGGCATTTGCCCGCGCGCTGGTGCCCGCGGCGGCGTTGCACCGCACCCGTTCATTGGCTAATGCTGGGCGGGTGATGTAATGGCACAGTCGTTCCAATGACTTGCGCTCACGCGCCGCGCCGCGCCGCGCACGGCCGCGTGCAGGCTAAAGCCTTGCAGACTGGCGCACAGGGGTTGCTTGAAGTCCACCGCTTTGGGCTTTGCGCTCCGCAAGGTCAACACTTTCTGACCGGCGCGAGGACCCAACGCTGCGGCGAGTGCGGGCACGATAAGCTGGTGGCGTGCTCCTGCAAGCGGCGTGGCTTTTGCCCGTCTTGCAGGTCGTGCACCGGGCTATCACGCGCTTTTTACTGGATCAAGCGGGCTTGAAGACGGATGAGGCCGAAAGCGGCGCAGTGACGCTGATCCAGCGCTTTAGCTACGACATAACTTGCAAGCAAGTTAGTCTGCGCTGCAACTACGTTGTGGCTCAGCCGCTAACATGAACATCCACCTACACTGCCTGGTCTTGGACGGAGTTTACCGACGCAACGCCGACGCTGAGCCAGAGTTCGTCAAGGTACCTGCGCTGACTGATGAAGCGGTGCAGACGCTATTGCACCAGATCATCACGCGGGTGATGAAGCTGCTGACCCGGCGCGGCGTTCTGGTCGAAGAGCAGGGCGAAACGTATCTGGCCGACGACGACAGCGACTCGGACGAGGCCCGCGCGCTCAAGCGTCTGCAGAACGCGGCCTTCACGTACCGAATCGCGTTCGGCCCGCGCGCCGGTCAGAAAGTGCTGTCCTTGCAAGGCACCGTGCCCAGAGCGGCCCAGTTTGGTGCGGCTGCTCAAGCGAGTCTTTGATCTCGACCTTGAGCGCTGCCCGAACTGTGGCGGCGAACTGAAGATCATCGCGGCAGTTCTGGAGGCACCTGTGATCGAGAAGATCCTCACGCATCTGGGTCTGAAGGCACGAGCACCGACTCGGGCTCCTGCGCGGGGGCAAATGCCTCTGTACGCGGCCTGATTAGCCCCTTATCCCTGGCCTTGAGTTGCCCGTTAATGTTGGCGGTAACGTTGGCCAGTAATGTTGGCTATGGGGGCGGCTGTGTCCGTGACGCTTCGGCGCAGTTAGCTCGGCTTGCGCCTTGCAGTTCGAGCCGCTTTGAGCCGAAAACGTCCGCCAAAAGAGCGGTTCTGCCGGTTTTGCGGACAATCTTACCGCCTGTTTACCGGCTGC
>JANORY010000656.1:0-1202 GCA_031415535.1 Burkholderiales bacterium
AACATAGCCGACCGTTTTGCCGCGTGCTACACCAATCAGGTTTGCGGCTTGCGCAAAGCTCAAGGCTTGCGGCCCGGTCAGGGTGAATATCTTGTTTGGCAGGCTCGGTGTTTGCGCCAACTTGACCAGAGCATCGGCCACATCCAGCGCATTGACAAAGGCCACCGATCCCTTGCCGGCCGGCAAGATAATCTTGTTGCTCTTGCGAATAGGGTCGGCAAACATCAGGAACGATTGCTGAAAAAATACCGGTCGTACAAACGCCCATTCCAGGCCACTGGATCGAATCGCTTGCTCGACTACGATGTGCTTGCGCCCGAAACTGGCCGGCGGGTTCAAGCCAGCGCTTTGTGCGGACAGCTTGACGATTCCTCGAACACCCGCCGCCTGCGCGGCATTCACGATATTGAGTTCGAGCTGATCCTGTCGCGGATCATCGCCCGAAATCAGGATCACGCGGGCAATGCCCTGCATGGCCTTGTCGATCTTCGCGGGCTCATCGAATCCGCCGGCTACAACCTCGCTGGCACCCAATGCTTGCGCGGCCTCGGGCCGGCGCACAAAGGCTCGCCAGGCGAGCTGTTCCGCGTTCAGCGCTGCCGCTACCATTCGGCCAAGTCGGCCGGTGGCACCGGTCAGCAATAGGGACGCGCTCATGGGACCCACTCCTTTAATGCCGCTTCCACTTGCCGGGCAATCGATAGCAACGCAAGGTCTTGCCCGGGCAGTGCTTCCAACAACAGCCCGAACGGTAAACCCGACGCCAGTAGTCCACCCGGTAGGGATAAAGATGGGCAGCCTGCAACACTGGCCGGACTGGTTTGCCGCACAAAGGTTGGAAAAGTCGGGCGTTGTGTGCCGTTCAGCCAACAGGTTTCGGTTTCGTCGCGGCGCATCGCCGCCCGCACGGTAGTCGGCATCAGCAGCGTTGCCGCATTGGCGTGCCGCAACAGCCGCCGATAGGCCGCCTGCAGATCCGCGCGCTGCGCCAACGCGTGCCGGTAAACACTCGCCGGCGGGCATTGATCACTCGCCATCATCTCGAACAAACCGCGAACATCGTCGCTGGCGATCTGCCGGGTCATCGCTTGAACCGAAACACCGAGTCGCTCGGGAACCGTACGTTGCCACTCGATCCAGGTCTCGTGCACCGCGATGACAAATCCTATCGCCTCGTCGATTCGGGCAATTTCATTGGCATC
>JANORY010000657.1:0-1175 GCA_031415535.1 Burkholderiales bacterium
CGCCGCGGCGCAGCGCCGACATCGCAAATAGCACGCGACCGTCCGGTTTGACCAGCACCCAGGCCCGGCGTTCCCGAATATAAAGCATGGCGAACACACCCAATACCAGCAGCAGCGAGCCCAAGTAGACAATATTCTTGCCCGGAGAGCGCGTCAACTGAAACACGCTTGCCTTAATTTCGTCGAACGCATTCAGATGCAGATACACCGGAGCGCCATAGAAAAAGCTGTCGGACACGGCGTTCAGGCTGTCCTGCGCGAAACGGCGGTTGATATCGTTCAGTTCCAGCCGCTTCAACCCGTCTTTGAGGCGCTGCAATTGCCACGCCTCAAACGCCGCGCCATTTAGCAGGCGCACGAATACATCGGCCGCTCGCTCCCGTTCGCTCTCGGGCACGCCATTTTCGATAAACGACGCGACCGACTGATAACCCCGGGCGCTGAATGTTTCGAGCGCGCGCCGCCCGGATTCGGCCAGCTGCCGGCGAAACGTATCGGTGGCATCGGCCGGCAACATTTGATGCGCCAAGGCCGCGCTGGCGCTGGTGCGCAGGGTCGGGTCGAGCACGGCGGCTCGAAACCGCATGAAATCGGTCAATGAGCCTTCAGCATCAATCGGCAACCGCAGGTAGCGAAACGATTCATTGGGGTTTTCACGCATGCCGGCCAACAACACCTGCCGGCCGTCAATCAACATTGGCAGCATGTAATTGTGGAATTCCCGCGCCTGCCCGGCCGCATCGCGCAATTTGTAGCTGATGGACGGGCCGACGTTGCGCATTTCCTTTTCTTTGCCCGGCGCAGTCCCCGGCCCGAGGCCTTGCTTGAGCTTGTCTGCCAGAGTGGGAACTGCCGGTGAGGCACCCTCAGGTTCGCCGCCCCCCACCCGTTCAACGTTGAACACGCGAAACCCGGTGAACTCGAGCGTCAAGGCCTTGTCGGTATCACCGTCCCCTGACGCGGGCGTCAACGTGGTGGTCCCGCCGATCTCGCCAGAGATTGTGAACGTGTAGTCCCGCGCTCCCGTCATCGGGAAACCGCTAAGGGTAACTTTGGTGCCACCGTCATCAAAGCTCGACTGATAGACGGCGATGCCCTTATGAATCAGCGGATGGTTGACCTCGATACGCTTTTCAATGGACTTTCCACCGTCCTTGTCGGTCACCACCACATCA
>JANORY010000658.1:0-10838 GCA_031415535.1 Burkholderiales bacterium
GACTTCGGTCGCTGTGCTGCCGGCAATGCGAACGTTGCTGATCATGCGTCGGGTACGGGAGTGCGGAAACTCGGAGTGCCCCATGCGGCTGAGCAAACGCTTGGCGCGTTCGCCAATCCGATGCCGGTCGTCGTAGACCAGGAACAGGGTGGTCCGAGGATCGGCTTCAGGTTGCGCAAAGGGCGGGATCAGGTACTCAGCGTCGTCCGTGAACAGGGCCGACCATTGCTCAAGCTGCCAGTCATCAAGCAACTCGGCCTCAAGGTACAGAAAGTCCTCGGCGTCGCTGCGGCTCATGATTGCGGCCGCGTTTTGCTTCGGCGGAATATTCTTCGGCGGATTACTCGGCGGCGGATTACTCGGCGGCGAATTGCTCACTGGCGAATTACTCATCGGCGGCCTTGGCGTAGCTGATTTCGCGTTGTGACATGAGCGAATGCCAGCGCCGCCAAAAGGTGCGCATTTGAAGTTCGTCTTGTTTGGCCGGAGCAGGACCGTCTTCGGTCAACATGCCCCGCGACAGATCGTTCCATTGGATCCAGGGCGATGCGGCGTAGCCGCGCTGACACAGTTCGAGCATCTCCTGGTCGTCAGGTGTGGCGAATCCGGCCGGCCCGAGAAACTCTACAAAACTCTTGAGCCGTAAATCCCTGAGCAAGGCTGTTTCGTTTTGCGGTGCCAGTGCCCAGGCATTAACTTCGAAGTAGTCGGGCGAGACCGGAAAAAACGTCCGGATGGTTAATGCCATGACGTCGTTGACAACCAGATTGGGAAAGATCAACAGATTGCGGTCGCCTTCACAGAGCCATTCGGATTTTTCTGCGCCCAGGCGTTGGGTCAGTTCGGCTTGGACCTGATCGATTTCGATCCGGGCACTTTCGCCAAAGGACGGCATCCAGCGTCCCAGCGGGCGCCCCCAGGGGGTGGCGCCCAGCGATTCGGAAACTGCATGACCGTTGCCGAGATCGCGAACGCGACCGAAGCCCTTGCCAAAACTGTTGCGCACGCCGCCTTCACGATTGCGGATGTAGTTGAAGTAGGTCGCATGCGTGGTTTGCGCGTGGTAGCCGTCGGCGCTGTTCTCCTGCAGCAATTTCCAGTTCGCGCGGGCACTGTATGCCTGGGCGTCACCCACCACAACCATCGCCTCGCGATCCATCCGAGCGATATCGAGCAGGTACTCGCCGGCACCAGCCAGATAGCTCGCCAACGATTCTGCGCGCACATTAAAATTGACGAACACAAAACCGGCGAACACCTCAAAGCGCGGTACCGGTCGCAAATTTGAATCCGGATCGGACAGGCAGGCCGGTGAGTAAGATTCCGGCAGCGGCTTCAGTAAATTGCTGCCATCGTCACCAAACGCCCAGCCGTGATACGGGCACACAAAACTTCTGGCCCGCCCCTTATCTTCGCGACAAACCAGCGCGCCGCGATGTGGACAGGAGTTAAAGAAGACATGCAGAACTGCGCGCTGGTCTCGGTTCATGAGCAGTGGGCGGCCGACGACCGTGCGCGACACGAAGTCACCCGGTCTTGCCACTTCAGATTCGTGACCGAGGTAAATCCAACAGCGATCAAAGATGCGCTCGCGCTCGAGGCGCAAGACCTCGGGGTCGACAAAGGCGCGGCGATTGACCTTAAAAATGCCTTTGGGCTTGTCTTCAAAGATCGCCCAGTCCAGCTCGGTGTTGTCTGTAAAAGCGTTCATGAAGAGAATGCATTCATAGGATCCCTGGGTTCATCGAAATGCTTTAGCCGGTAGGACCAGATTGGTAGGACCAGTATGGCACAATAACCAGCTATGAGTGGTCTGTCAAATACCCAAGCACTGCTGAGCTTCATTCGCGAAAAACGCATTGAACCGGGCGATCGCCTGCCCTCTGAGCGCTTGCTTGCCGAGAAACTCCTGGTCAGTCGAAACTCATTGCGCGAGGCGGTGGCGGTGCTGAGCAACTTGCGGGTTCTAGATGTACGGCCGAACTCAGGTGTTTACCTGCGGCGAGTCGCCAGCGAAAGTAGTTTTGAGCAAATGGTGCTGCAGTCCACGCTGGGCACGCTACCGAGCGATCAGGAAATACTCGACACGCTGGAGGTCAGGATTCCCCTCGAGACCCAGGCCGTGCGCCTGGCTTGCGAACGACGCAATGATCAAGACCTCGAGGCCATCAAACTGATTTTGTCGCACGAGCGCGCCGCTCTGGCGCGGGCCGAAAATACGGTTCACCTGGATCAGGCCTTTCATCTTCGGGTCGTCGAATCCGCTCATAACAGCGTGATGTTAAGGCTGCTCAACTCGTTCTATCAGTTGACTCTGGTTCGTCGGGAACTATTCTTCAGCAATGCCGTTCGAGCGCATGAGTCAGCGCGTGATCATCAGCGAATTTTCAAGGCGATCGAGCGCCAGGACCCTGAGAGTGCAATTCGCCTGGTGACCAAACATATGCAGCGGGCACGCTTGTACTGGAGCGCGCAAATTGGCGCGCGTGACAATTGAACTTGTATGTAAACACTAGGAGGCGGCAATGACTTCGAATTCGAACGCAAGCGCTGATCGGGCGGCATTTGCAAGCGTCAACCAGGATCGGGTTGCGATTGTGACCGGCGCCGGGCAGGGCAATGGCGGATTGGGTCGCGCCATTGCGGCGCACTTGGCGGCTGAAGGTTATTCACTGATGATTGCCGATATCGATCCACGCGTCACCGAAACGGCCGAGCAGCTTCGCGCGAGTAGTGGTGCTAAAGTGATTTGCTCGATCGGCGATTTGTCGATTGAATCGGTGGTTGCCTCGATGGTCGCAGGTACGATCGCCGAGTACGGACGAATTGACGTGCTGGTCAATAACGCCGGCGGCGGCATTATCAAGCCGTTTCTCGAACATGACGCCGAGTCGCTCACACAGACCATCGCGCGCAATCTATGGACCACCCTGTGGTGTTCACACAAGGTCCTGCCGCACATGGTGGCGCGCAATCACGGCCGAATTATCAACATCGGTGCCGACTCATTGCGCACCGGCGTTCCCGATCATGCCGGATATAACGCCGCCAAGGGTGGCGTGATTGGGCTGATGGTGGGCCTGGCCCGTGAGTTTGCACAATACGATATCACGATCAACACCGTGTCGCCTTGTGTCATCAATACGCCCAGACAAATCGAGCGTCGCCAGAGCGATCCAGACTATGCGCTTGCGTTCGAGCGGGTGGTGCCGAAGGGCCGCGGAGCCGAGATTCAGGAGGTGGTCGATCTGTGCAGTTTCCTGGCGCTTGTGCGCAGCGGTTTTATTACCGGTCAGGACCTTAGCGTCAACGGCGGCAGCGCCATGCCGTGAGGGCTGAGACGCCAGGAGCGTGTGGGACTTCAGCCCGACAGAGGCTCCTTGGCTACTCGGTGATGTTGCCGCGCTTGATGACGTCGGCCCACTGCGTTACTTCATGTCGAATCAAGCGATCGAATTCCGCAACACTACTGCCCCGTGCCTCAATGTTGCGCTGAGCAAAAAGTTCCCGAACCTCGGTTCGAAGCACAACTTGATTAATGGCGTCATTCAGAATTTTAATCACGCTATCGGGCACGCCAGCTGCTGCCAGCAGGCCAAACCAGGCAACCGAGCTGAATCCGGGCACTCGCTCGGCAACCGTGCTTAGCCCGGGAACGATGGGTGTTGGCTTTTCGGTGGCAACGGCAAGGTAGCGGACCTTGCCGGCCTTCATCATGGCGTTGGCGTCGATTCCGGTGGCAAACGCATAATGAACTTCGCCGGAACCGAAGGCGGTCATCAAGGGGGCACCACCCTTGTAGGCAATATGAACCGACTTGTTGCCGGTCAAATTTCTGAAATATTCGCCGCTCAGGTGAGACAGCGATCCGTTGCCGACTGAACCGTAATTCAACTTGCCGCTGTCGGCCTTGAGCAGGGTCAGAAACTCTTCGAGGTTTTGCGCCGGAAAATCGGCGGCTACCGTCAGGATCAACGGCACAATGGCCGTCAGCGATATCGGCTTAAGTTCGGTCAGCGGATCGAAGCCGAGTTTGCGCAAGGACGGCAAGATGGCGTTCGGGCCATTGTTGCCGAAGTACAGCGTGTAGCCATCGGCCGGTGCCGATAAAGTCGCCTGCATGCCAATCGCACCGCTGGCACCAGCGCGGTTCTCGACGATTACCGGCTGCTTGAGGAGTTCGGTCAAGCCCGGCTGAAGCGCGCGCGCTATCTGATCGGTAGCGCCGCCGGCCGGATACGGCACAATGATTCGAATCGGCTTTTCGGGCCAGGCGGCATGTGCCGGGGATGTTCCTGCGAGCGTGCAAACCATCAGTAATACCAGCAGCGCAACTTTTGACATCGCATGTCTCCCCGCAGGAATGAGGCCCAAAGAAGCAACTCAGATCACCTCGAATTGCAATCCGGCGTGGGCTTGCAACCGGTCGATGAGTTTATCGCCAAAAATACTCGCAGGTGTCCAGAACCCGCCAGCCTTGCGCGTTTTGCTTATGTCCTGTGCAAGGCAAGCGGCCGCCTGCCCGAGCATTTTGCCGGTCGACCCGTAGCCTGGATCGCGATCGCCCGTTACCTTGATGCGCAACTGCTTGCCGTCATCGGTCGTGCCCAGAAAACGCAAATCGTAGAAGCCTTTTTCCTGCGCTTGCGGGCTCGGGCCTTCGCCCGGAGCAGGCAGCACAAATTTTTGTAAAAACCAACGCGAAGGCGGCAGCGCCGCTGCGACCGTAAAGCCACCCAGTCCAGCCGTCAAACCCAGCGCGGCCATGCGACCCGGCAGACCGCTTCCGGTCAACATCGCCTCTTCATAGGTGAACGCTTTGCCATAAGCCTGCGCCAACAGAGCGTTGCTGCGAAAAACGATGCGAGTGTTGATCGCCGCCATAACGAAGGGTGCCGACCAGGCATCGAAATCGTTGTCGTAGACCGCACCTTTGACGGACGGCTGCCGCACGTTTTGCGCGTAGTTTGGTGGGCAAAGCGCATACGGATTGGCCAACATCTTGCGTAACGCCGGATCGCTCACCGCTTCGCGCACAACATTCATAAGGCTGGCGATAGTGCCGCCGGACGCGCTGCCGCGCATCGCCTTGACCCGCATCTTGATTTGGGTGCACGGCTTGCCGAACTTCTTTTTGGCCTGCTGCTGCAAAAACCAGACGCCAAGGTCGGAGGGAATTGAATCAAATCCGCAGCAATGAACAATCCGTGCTCCAGATTTTTTGGCAGTTGCCTCATAAGTTTCAATCATGCGCTTGATCCAGGGCGTCTCACCGGTCAAATCGCAGTAGTCGGTACCGGTTTCGGCGCACACCTTGACGAGGGTCTCGCCGTACAGCGCGTACGGGCCAACGGTAGTGACGATGACGCGTGCTTGAGCGCACAGGGCGCGCAAGGCGGCTTCGTCGTTCGAGTCGGCTTGGATCAAGGTCAGTTTGGACACAGATGGCCCGAGGCTGTCGCGCAGCGTACGCAGCTTGGACTCGGAACGTCCGGCGGCCGCCCAACTCAACTCGGACTTCGCATGATTGCCATAACGTAAGGCCAGGTAGGAACACAGGATCCGGCCCACAAAACTTGTGGCACCAAAAACAACGACATCAAAAACTGGCTTACTCATCTGCGCTCCGAGGCTGCTGTTCAAGAACTTGCCGATTGGATTTCCTGTTCGAAGTAGGGCAGATCTGATCGGTCAATACAATTATGGACTTGCGGATAATTCTCGGTTGATCAGGCCCTCATCGGCTGGAGAAGATTTTCGAGCTGACAAGATTTTCGGACTGACTTGCCAAGTGAAGCGAAATCGCGCATCTTGCCGGGCGATGAGTTCCAATATCTTTCGAGTAGTCCTTCCCGAAGGCGATGACGAACGCATTCGCGCGGCTGCGCTACGTTTGCGCGATGAGGGTCAGATCAGACCGATCGTTTTGAGTGCCAGTGCGACCTTGCCAGGCATTGCGGTGATTGACCCGACCCGGCCGGCCGCTGAGCGCGTGCTCGCTTATTGCGCTGAATACTCGTCGCAGCGCCCGAACACTTCGGCGGCGGTGGTGGCGCGGCTGCTGCGCAAACCCTTGTATTTGGCCGGCATGATGGTGCGTTGCGGCGATGCAGATGCCTTGCTGGCGGGTGCGCAGCAGGCAAGCGCCAAGGTGATTGAGGCCGGTATGCTGACCGTTGGACTGGCACCGGGTATGCGGGTCGCGTCCAGTTTCTTTCAGATGATCGTGCCGAATTTCGACGGTACCGGTGAACGCTCGTTTATTTATGCCGACTGTGCCGTGAACATCGAACCCGATGCGCAGACCCTCGCGGATATCGCCATTGCATCAGCGCGCAGTGCGCGTCTGGTGTTGCAGCAAGAGCCTCGCGTTGCGCTGCTATCGTTTTCAACTCGTGGCAGCGGCCATCATGCCAGCATAGCGAAGATCAGCGCGGCCTTGGCCTTGGTCAGAGCGCGTGAACCGCAACTGGCGATCGATGGTGAATTACAAGCCGACGCTGCCCTGATTGAGCGGGTGGCGGCTCGAAAGCTCAAGGACGCGAGCCCGGTAGCCGGTCGCGCCAATGTCCTGGTGTTCCCGGATTTGAACTCGGGCAATATAGCTTACAAGCTGACGCAATACATGGCCGGTGCGCGCGCCATTGGACCGGTACTCCAGGGATTTGCGAAGCCGGTCAGCGATTTGTCGCGCGGTGCGACGGTTGACGATATTGTTGCGACCGCTTACCTGCTGGCTAGAATGGCTTAGCAGCGGCCCGGCGTTTCCTTGAGAGCCGCTAAGAGCGTTGCTCAATCGGCAAATATTCACGCGCCGACGGCCCGTTATATTCAGTCAGCGGCCGAATCAGAATATTGTTCTCCATTTGTTCCAGTACCGAGGCGGTCCAGCCGGGAACTCGGCCGACCGCGAAAATCGGTACGAAAATATCTGACGAAATACCATTCAGGTAGTACACCACGCCAGCGTAGAAATCGACATTGACGTTTACGCCGAGCCGCGCATAAGGCTTCATAGCCGCTACCAGCGCTTCCAGAATTTGATACCACTGCGGCTGACCCATTTCTCGCGATAAGCGCTCGACGCCGGAGCGCATGTGACGCGCGCGCGGGTCTTCAGCTCGATACACCCGATGTCCGAAGCCCATAATGGCTTCCTTGTTGGCGCGTTTTTGCTTGACATAGTCGGCTGCCTTGGCAGGTTCACCGATCTCCTTGGCCATATGCATGACATTTTCGGCGGCACCTCCATGCGCTGGCCCTGACAGGGCGGCGATCGCAGCCGTGATCGCACCGTGCAGATCGGCCTCGGTACCGGCGACCACACGTGCCGTGAACGAGGACGCGTTGGCACCGTGTTCGGCGTGCAAAATCATGTCAAGGTCCATCAGTTTCGCCGTGTCTGCGCTCGGTAGTTTGCCCGTCAGCATGTGCAGAAAGTTGGCCGCATGACCCAGTTCGTCAAGCGGGGCGATCGGCGCGCGTCCGTGGCGAATCTGTTCGTGTGCCGCCACAATCATCGGTACCTGTGAGGTCAGACGAATACCTTTACGACGGGTAGCCGCTACCGACTTGTCGCTCGTCTCGGCATCAAATGCGGACAGAGCGGACACAGCGGTACGCAGGACGTCCATCGGGTGGGCGGCCTTTATGGTTCGGATGATTTCAAATATCTCGACCGGTAAGGTTCGAGCCAAGCGCAATTCCGATTTGAAAGACGCCAACTGAGACTGAGTCGGCAGTTCGCCGTCCAACAACAAGCAGCAGGCTTCTTCGAAATTCGAGTGTGCCGCCAGATCGTGAATTGAGTAGCCTCGATAACGCAACTCGCCTGCGCGGCCGTCGATAAAACAGACCTTTGAGCGGTCAAAGTACACGCCCTTCAGGCCACGATGAATTGCAACTTTCTCGACTTCATCGTCCATGTTAAGCCTGCACCTTTAAGGGTTGTTTATTTTTGCGATGGTAGCAGCGCGGCCCCGAATTCGACCTGAGGCGTTTCAAAATAAGAGACAATCCCCGCCCACTTTACGGAAATTGACTTGAACTCGAAAAGATCCGCTGGACTCTTTATTGCCTTGTTGGCCGCGTTCGGCGCACTGGGTCAGTTTGGCAGTAACGTATTTTTGCCGGGCTTGCCGCAGATCGGCCTGGAGTATCAAGCCTCGGACAGCGCCAGCGCGGCCAGCTATTCAGTCTATTTGGCCGTTTTTGGCTTCACCCAATTGGTGGCCGGTCCCTTGACCGATCGTTTCGGGCGCAGACCGATTGCACTCTGGTCGCTCGTTATTTTTTGCGTCGGATCGCTAGCCTGTGCGTTGGCACCCAGCCTCGCCAGCCTGATCGCTGCACGCGTGTTCCAGGCGATCGGTGCGGCCGGTGCCATAGTGGTGTCGAGATCGGTCTGCCGCGATCTCTACTCGGGTGCTGAGTTGGTCAAGGTCACCACCACCATCATGTTGGCATTTGCACTAGTGCCAGGCCTGGCACCCCTGCTCGGTGGTGTGCTGGTTGATTCACTCGGCTGGCGATCAACCATGTGGGTCAGCGCGGCGCTCGGCGCGCTGATCGGCCTCTGGATCTACCTGACCTTGATCGAGACTTTGCCGAAGGATCGGCGTACCCGTCACAGCGTACTCGGTGCTTACCGCGCCGTGATGAGCAATCCAGTCTACCTTCGTATGGTGTTGATCGGTGGCATCGCGTTTGGCGGTCTGTTGGCGTTCTTTGGCGGCTCGCCGCGTTTGTATATCGGTGTGCTCAAACTGTCGGCTCAGGAGTTTGGCATTTACCCGCCGATTGCACTGCTGGGATTTTTTGTAGGCGCAGCGTTTTTGCGCCGCTTTAATCAGGCAATGTCGGTGAAGCGCTTGCTGCTGATTGGCGTCTCGATCCAGGTCTTTGCCTGTTTGATCATGTTAGCGCCGCTGGCGGCTGGTTGGCTCAGTCTTTGGCCGTTGAACACCGGTATCGTCTTATTCGTGGTCGGGCTGGGCTTGATCAGTCCGTTATCGTTCGCCACTGCCATGCATTCACAGTCAAGTTTTGCGGGTCAGGCGTCGGGCCTGATCGGCTTCATGCAAATGGTATTTGGGGCGATTGGAGCGGTGCTGGCAAACTGGATCAGTGACCTGTCACCGACCTTGGGTATGCAAGCGGCGATGTTGCTATTGGCCGTACTCAACCTGTTGCTGGTAGCCAGCTTGCGTTCGGACATCGGTAGTCGTGCCGCAGAGGGCGGCAGCGGTTGATCGGCTAGACGCGAACAAACTAAATCGACTGTTGGTTCACGCGCCTCGAAAGTTCAGCCGCTGACTCCTTGCGTTCACTGTAGCGATCGACCAAGTACGACGAAACATCGCGTGTGAGCAGTGTGAACTTGACCAACTCCTCCATCAGGTCGACCACGCGGTCGTAGTAGGACGAGGGCTTCATGCGGCCGGCCTCGTCGAACTCCAGATAAGCCTTGGCGACAGAGCTCTGGTTCGGGACAGTGATCATTCGCATCCAGCGTCCGAGAATACGCAACTGGTTGATCGCGTTGAACGACTGGGATCCGCCGCTGACTTCCATCACCGCCAGCGTCTTACCCTGGGTCGGACGTAGGGCACCCAAGGACAGGGGAATCCAGTCGATCTGACTTTTCATAATGCCGGTCATGGCGCCGTGCCGCTCCGGCGAGCACCAGACCATGCCTTCGGCCCAACTGGCCAGGTCGCGAAGTTCCCGAACCTTGGGGTGTGAGTCGGGCGTGGTGTCCGGCTGCGGCAGGCCATGCGGATCAAATACCCGGACATCCGCCGCCATAGAGTCCAGCAAACGCGCAGCCTCCAAGGTCAGCAGGCGACTGTACGAACGCTCGCGTAAAGAACCGTACAGCATGAGGATTCTCGGCGGATGTGTCGAACGCGTCGGCGGCGACAGCGCCTCGAAGCTGGGAACTTGGTAGAAGTCGGCGTCAAGATTGGATGAAGGCAAACTCCGCTCAGACACGCTTGCCGATCTCATCGAGCTTGGCTTGCAAACTCAGGCGGCTCAGTGAAGCCGTCGGCAGTGAATTGAACAACTCGATGCGCCGGCGAAACGTTGCCGCCGCGTCCTTGAAGGCGCGGCGCTTGTCGTCGTCCGAGCCGTTAACCGCCGCCGGGTCGGTAACGCCCCAGTGCGCGGACATCGGCTGGCCGGGCCAGAACGGGCATTGTTCGCCGGCGGCCTGGTCACACACCGTAATCACATAGTCCATCACGAGGGCGTCGGCACCTGCGAATTCACTCCAGGATTTGCTGCGATAGCCTTCGGTGGGTAGGCCTGCGATGCCCAGGAACTCGATGGCGAAGGGGTTGACCGTACCCGTCGGGTGACTACCCGCCGAGAACGCTTTGAAGCGGCCTTTGCCCAAGTCGTTCATCTGGGCTTCGGCCAAGATGCTGCGCGCCGAATTGCCGGTGCACAGGAACAGGACATTGAAGATTTTCTTGCTCATGGGAATCCTTTTTGAGTTGGGACAGTTCGAAGTCGAAGCCAGTCGCCGGAGCCTCAACAGCACTCAGCAGCCCGGCCATCCAGTTCGCACGCTTGGCCACTGCAGCAGTTTTGCGTGAGGTAGCCGATAAGTTCGTTCATCGCGCTGAAATTGGCGGAGTAGTGGATCTTTCTACCATCCGGACGCTGGCTCAACAGGACCGCGAAGGTCAATTCCCTTAGATGGAAGGTCAGCGCAGAAGGTGCAATGTTCAAGCGCTCGGCGATGACGCCCGCCGGCAAGCCTTCGGGCCCCGCTTGCACCAGCAGTTTGAATACCGCCAGACGCGCTTCGTGGGCGAGAGCGCTAAGAACGC
>JANORY010000659.1:0-1362 GCA_031415535.1 Burkholderiales bacterium
CAACTCATTGATTTTCAGGAGATTACGACCATTTCAGTAAACGACTCGCTGGCTGGCCAGCCCCTCCGCCCCACCCTTTTCGACGTGCTGGCCTGGCGAGCCGTCGAGTTTTTCAGAAACGAATCGAACTGGCTCACCGAACCTGCCTGGCGGTTTTCGTTCGACCAAAAAGAAGGCCTGGCTCCCGCCCGCGAGTTTGCGTTTCACGAGTTCAAAACGGAGGATTCAACCGCTCGTCGTTGGCTGGCTGTGCGCACGTTTCAGGAAATTTTGCAGGCCCATTTTTCGGATGCAAATCCGGCGGCCCTCGTCGATGCCGACCTCGCGCGGCTGGAATTTGCCAATCAAAACAACTCGCGCCCGGCTGAATATTTGAATGCGCTTTCGGTTTTGTCGCGGCAATTTGGCGGGCAGCCCGTGCAGGCGGAAATCAATTTTGCGATGGCCAATTTCCATTTTTCGCAGGGCTGGAATTCGCAGGAGCCGATGGTAAATCATCTGAAAATAGCCCGCGAAATCGCGGAATCTGTCAAAAAAACCTGGCCTGATTCGTTCGCCGCCAAACGATGCAAGTCGTTGATTGTCAATATTTTACAGAAAGAATTGAGCCTGCAAACCGAAGAAATCAACCTGCCCGACCGGCCCTCGCTGGCTCTCGTGAATTTCAGGAATGTGGACAAAATCTGGTGTCGCATCATCCGTTTTTCGCGGAGCGAGGAGGCTGATTTTTTCAAAATGGAGGACGAGGCCGCACGGCTGTTTTTTTTGAAAAACAGAACGCCGTTCGCTGAATTTCAGACCGTTTTGCCCGCGACCGACGACCACAAATCGCACTCGACCGAAATCCGTTTGCCGGGTCTGCCGATGGGCCAATTTGCGCTGTTATTCGCTGATAATCAATCGTTTACGGGTTCGGATGAAGCCGTTTTCGGGGTCGGTTTTTCCCGTTTGAAAGTCTCGAATCTGGCAGCCGCCACCCGCCGAACCGGCAATCAATCCGAAATTATCGTAATGAACCGGACGACCGGCGAGCCCCTCGCGGGCGTGAAAGCCACTTTTTTTCAGCGCGGTTTTCGGGAGGGAAAAACCTTTCCTGGCCTCGTCAACGACCGCCAAAAAATTGGCGACGGAACGACCAATGAGCAGGGCATCGTCGTCTGCCCGAATGTTGAAAATCAATCCATTGAAGTCGAATTGGCGAGCAAAAACGACACGTTCGACATTGGCCAGATTTACAATTGGCGAGGTGAAAAACGGGTCAGTTTCGAGGCTCCAATTTTCACCGACCGGGCCATTTATCGGCCTGGTCAAACGATATTTTTCAAGTCAATTCTGATTCAAAAAGACGGCGACGGCAAACCG
>JANORY010000660.1:0-1301 GCA_031415535.1 Burkholderiales bacterium
CGAGTTTGCCAAATCGCCGGTTGCTCGAATGCTCGTAAGCACCTGCGAGAATGACGTTTCCGTCGGGCCTTTCGAGGAATGTGAGGCCTGAAATCTGCTTTTCGGGGAAGTCAATTTTGAGGCGTTTGGGCTGTTTTTCGCCCTGGCGAATGATGAAAATCTCCGAAACCCAGTCGGCTTCTTTCGACGATTTGGAGTCCGTTTCGACCTTCGCGAGGATGTAAATCGCGCCGTCGTTGTTGACATGAAACCCCGAAAGAGCCACATCGGCATCGCGATAGGGCAGTGTGACCTCCGATTTCCAGAGCTCGTTGAACTGGCGGTCGAGCATGACGAAGGTCATTTTTTCATTCTCTTTCCGTTTGTTCGGCGGCAAGGCGGCAACGAGGATTTTCATCGAATCCTGCGAAAAATAGACCCCGAACGAGCCTTCATATTTGCTCGACGATTCAATTTCGACAATCTTTTTCGGCTTTTCAATCACCCCTTTTTCGTTGAGTTCAGAGGCGAAGAAGTACCAGATGTCCTTCGACTTGTTGTAATACTTCGAAAAGGCCACGATTTTGCCGCCCAGGGCATAGACATTGTGCAACAGCAAATCATCTTCGGCGGCGATGGTGAGGTCTTCGGAATATTTCTGCTTGAGGTCGGGGCCTTATTTTTCGATGACGGTTTTGGTCTGGCCACCCATGCTGAACCGTTTGGCGGCCTGGCTTTTGAAGGCGTAAATATTGCCGTCGGCATCGCGCATCAGGCTGAAAAATGCTGCTGTAACGGTCGTCTTCATAAATGGGGCAGAGCGAAAGTTTGACCTTGTTGGTGCCCGGTTCGGACTGCGAAAAAACGGGGGTCGTCTGGAAAACGACGAGCGAAAAGAAAGCGAGAACAGAAAAAAGCCTTTTCATGTGTGCGTTGAAATTTTAGGACTTGAAAAAATACTTTTGTGGTGATTTTTCAGGGGCTGTTTGACGAAACGGGCGAATCTGACGAGCGCCCATTTTGAAAAAAACGGATTCGAGCAGGCCTTTTCCCATTATCAAACCTCCCTCCGAAAAGTTACCTTTTGAGCGAGAAACGCGGCAAAACTACGGTTCGTATCGAAAGCTCAAAATCAGCCCGCCGGACGGTAACAAACGCTTCAATTGATTGATTCTCAACGGATTGAATACAACAAACAGCCTGTCCAGGCCATCATTTTCTGACATTCTCAAACTTTTCAAAGCTTATTTTCATGAAAAAAACTGTTTTGCTCAGCCTCCTTTTTATCGGGCTGCTACCATTTGCATTGCTCGCCCAGAAGG
>JANORY010000661.1:0-1782 GCA_031415535.1 Burkholderiales bacterium
TGGCCGTCAGCCAGGCCTTCAGGTAAGCAATGGTCAACAGATCGCTGCGATTGCTTTGCGCCAATCGTTGCGCCAAGTCCTTGCTGGGCAGTGCCGTCCAGAGGACCAGCAACATGGTCGCGCCGAACAAGGGGATGATTCCGGGCGCAAAAAGTGTCTGCCGACGCTGATTAACAGCGAACTGATACCACGACACCGTCTCTGGTGTTGGATTCCGGGACTTGATAACTGAGGCCATTAGGCCGCGATTTTAAAGTGCTTTCTGAGGTTTTCACCTCGATTGCTTTCAGAATTCTTTGATTTGTTGTGACTTTGCAGTCACTTATATGCGCGAGCAGCAATTCGCCGGCGACGTTTGAGCGGAAACTGAAGCGGATGCCGTCCGAATCGCGACTGAATTGGTCAATCCGGCCATTGGCCGATAAAATCTTGACGATTGGTTCGGCCGCGCCGCCACCGCCGGTACCATGCGCCGTACTTTCGAACCATTCACTGGTGCCACTCAAGTGCAGGTAATGGCCGTCTTGAGCTGGCAAATCGCCGACCAGGCCAGCGCTGCCTTGCCAGTCAATGCCCTGCGCTAGTTCAACCGGCCAGCGAACCGTACGCAATTGATGGTGGCCTGCTACGCGCCAGCGATTCGGTGCTCGCAGATCCTTCAGCAGGGCCAGTTCCTCGAATTCATGGACCCGCGATATGTAGTCTGATCCAAAAATCGGATGATTCGCTTGTGCCATGACGTACTGGTAGATTTTGTGCAGGCTCGCGATCGACGCCGGCTTCGACGCGGCATAGGTGTGGTAGTACAAATTCATTGGCTTGATGCGGCGCGGCGCATCGGTCAGTGCAAAGGTTTCGAGAATTTTGTCGAAGCCGTAGAACGGTCCGGTCCAGTCCTTGGTGTAGACGTTTTCGTTCTGGTTCGGTGCCAGAACTTGTAGCCAGCCGCTTTTGCGAATCGACATCGGCGAGACCTGAGTGTAGGTCGGCGCACGGTTGGTGATTGCTGTGTCGCCGCCATTCATATTCAAAAGCCCGGCCGCGTAACTAGCCTCAATGGCCGTTGCGGGTGGCACACAGTCGCCGCTCCACAACAGCACTCGGGTAGTTTTTCCAGGCGGTGCCAGACGGCTGTTGATGTAGTTCGCCGAGCCGCTGAATTCGCGCTTCAGATCGAACTGATAGCCCGGTATTTTAAGGTTGTAGGGTCGATCGGTCTTGCCCTCGACGATCGCCCGCCAGACAAACGGATGGGTGTAGGTGTGGGTTGCGATCTCGACGTGCGGCAACGCAAAGATCTTGCGCGCAATGCCCTCCAGCTCGCCCGACCAGGCGGCATACAAACCCTTGTTCGAAACCTCAGCTTCGATCACCGACACCGTGTGCGGAATCTTGTAACGGGCGATGAACTCACGATACATGAGCTCCGACGCAAACGGCGAACCAGGCACCTCGGCGCGCGTTGGAAAGCCGTCGCCATCGATGTGCACCATCAGCACCCGCCGTCCGACTTCGGTGGTGACATCGGGCACCGGCATCTGCCGGTTATCAATTGCTCGCGCAAAAAAATCGATCGGATTGACGATCCAGCGCGCACCATCGGTACCGGGCAGTTGGGTGATGGTGAAGGGGCCCATCACAAATCCGCCCCACGCGGTGATCGCCGCGCCATCGTAGGTCTGGCCACGCGCATCGGTAATCTTTAACAGCGACTTTGAGTTTGAATTGGCAAGCACCGGTGCCGCATCGAAGCGGTTCGGTAGCGGCTCGAACTCGAAGCCG
>JANORY010000662.1:0-2656 GCA_031415535.1 Burkholderiales bacterium
TGTTCGAGCCGGTCACCAGTAGCAGCGCCGGATTGGCCGAGCGCATTCGCGCTGGCACGGCCTTTTGGGAGCCGATCATCAAGTCATCGGGCTGGGTTTCTCAATGAGTCAAGCGCTGACCCTCTTAGCTAAGAACAAAGAAGTAACGGAGAAAGAATCTAACGATTAGCAGGTGGTGAATGTGAAGCTGAAAGGCCTAACCCCGCGTGTGTTAGCCAGGCTCATATCCCTTCAACTTGATCAAAGGGACAGCCACGGGGCCGGTAAGAAATCTGAGTAATTCTCGTGCGCCCTGCGGTTCGGTGGCGTTGGTGCCGACCCCCGCCGGCAGAATGATGTAGGTTTGCAGTTCAGACGGGAAGGGACCGAGAAGCTCAACGCCCTTTACCGCCAGCAATTCGGGGATGATGTGCGCGGCGATCTCCACTTCGCCGCGAGCCACCAATTCAGCCGGGCTTCCCGCGCCAGTCAATGTGGACTTCGGCCCGATAGCTTCTGCAATTCCAAGACGTTCCAATACCTTCGTAACGTGAATGCCGGTTAAGCCTTCCTTTGGATAAGTGATCGACCTGGCATTAAGGAAAGTGCGCTTAAACGCCTCAGCGGAACTGATATCTGATTTGGGAGTGCCGGCACGCACCGCCAAGCCCATCCCGCCGCGCGCGATGATGACGCGAGTATCTGCAATAATTTTGCCCTGTTTGATCAGCTCATCCATCACGGGAACGGTAAGAATCGCGACGTCGAAACTCTCGCCAGCGTCGATCCTTCTTTTCAAGGCATTGGCCACATCGAAGCTGAAAATCAATTGATGGCCCGTGGCTGCCTCGAAACGCGGGCCAAGCTCCTGCATCACTGACCTGACGCCAATAGTGCTGAAGACTTTGATCTCGGCCGCCGCCGCGATCGCTGTCTGCGCTCCGAATAGCGCAAGTCCCAATCTCAACATGCCGGAAACGATTGATCGGATTGTCATGGCCGTGTCCTCCAGAGTTTCGACGATGCTCCTGCGCAATGTATTCGCAATTTGACATCTTGAACAACGAATTGTTAAGATGACAGCGTTCGATTTTGGAGATATCGGCCATGGACCTGCGGTCTCTAAATACCTTCTCCGTGGTCGCGCGCCACGGCTCAGTAAGTGGCGCGGCGTCCGAATTGCACACCGTCCAGCCGAACGTCACCACGCGCCTGAAGCAACTCGAATCCGATTTGGCGGTACCTCTGTTCACTCGTCACTGTCGTGGGGTCTCGCTGACCAGTGCCGGGTTTAGGCTGCTGGCCTATGCGCAGCGCGTCGACGCGCTGGTAAATGAGGCCGAGGCGGCGGTGCGCGATGACGGTACGGTGCAAGGAGTGTTGCGCATTGGCTCCATGGAAACGACCGCAGCCGTGCGCCTTCCTGCATTGCTTGGCCGCTTTCACAAGGCGCATCCGGCCGCGCAGCTCGATGTGCGCACCGGACCCACTGCCGATTTGTTGGAACAAGTCCTGGCGCAACGGCTTGACGGCGCGCTGGTCGCTGGGCCGATTGGTCATCCTGAGCTAACTTGTGAGCATGCGTTTCGAGAAGAGTTGGTGTTGGTGCGCGCCCGTGGCAGTGACGATTGTCGTCAGCGAATGAAGCAAGGCGACTTGACAGTCATCGTGTTCCGGCAGGGGTGTTCATACCGGTTAAGACTGGAGGCCTATTTCGCCGCGCGAGGTTGGCTGCCGTTTCGCCGATTTGAATTCGGCACCCTGGAGGGCGTACTTGGCTGTGTAGCCGCAGATGTAGGCATGACTATTATGCCGCGCAGCGTTGTGGAAAGCGCTGCTTGCAGTGTCGAGCTTACGCTAGAGCCGCTCGGCCCGGCACCGATGATGGTGGAGACGCTGTTTGTGCGCAAAACCAACGCTTACGTCGGGGCCACGTTACGCGCGTTTGCAACCATCCTCAGGGCACACGAGCCAATAGAGCGACATGACTATCCGCCCGTCGACGCACCGCATGGCGGCGTGCTCGATGACTTGGGCGCGACGACGATTAGGCTCTAGCATCATATAGAGAATCAATTGGCGACCCTCGGAAACGGGTCAAAGCGGACTTCCAGCCCAAGTAATTGCTTTGCTTATCGACTAACAGAACATCGACCTGCCACTGCTTGGTCAGCGCGAGCGCGTTTCGAATCAGCGAGTTCGATCCGTCGCGGTCCTCCAACCCCTCAGGACTGTGCGCAATTGCGCAAGGGTGAAGCGTTCCTCCATCGCGGACGCCAACGCGTCGGGAAGAATCCCGTGGTTTCGCTGGCGGGCCGACTTCCGTGGTCGCAATTGGAGGCCGATCTGGCGCCGATCTGGCAGCGTGAAACGCGTGCAGGCTGCAACGCCCGGCGAACGATAATCGCCGTGTGCACTACCTTGTTGCTTCTTGTGCCGATAAGCCTCCGCCCAAAGTGATCGTGGACCGATCAAGCTGCTGGTGGGTTTCCCGGCCGGCGGCACCATCGACGTGGTCGCACGTATTCTCGCCAAGCAGGGCTATCCGGTTGATTGGGAATACTGGCTCGGTCTGTTTGCACCGATCGGAACATCGGCGACCGAACTGAAGCAACTGAATGCCGCCATCGCGCGCATCATGGCGCGACCCGGCGTATGCGAACGCATGCAGAAAATC
>JANORY010000663.1:0-2215 GCA_031415535.1 Burkholderiales bacterium
CACCGGATTCTGACCAACGGTAAGCGGTCATGATCCGGACACGCGAACTGCAGCGGCCTTCCCCACGCAATTCTGCTAAACCATTGTCGCGCGAAGACAATTACGGCCGGAGCGATTCGAACGAGCATATCGAGTGTGGGCGGATCCGGACATGATCAGGACAAACCGGCGATTCTTCTCCGACGTTCAAGACCACCCCAGCCAATTCAAAGTCTCGACCGAGCTCAATCGCCGGCAGCCGCCAAGCGGCTTCGCTGTTTCGGTTCAAACCAAGCTGGCGGATACTTCTTCGCATTCTTCTCAATCTTCCCCCGAACCGTCTCGTCCAAGTCCATCCCCAGCACTTGTCCCAAGCGCACCAAATAAATGAATACATCAGCCAACTCGTCGCGAACTGCGGCACCGAGCGTTTCGTCGGTCGCAACCGACTTCGATTGATCCTCGCTCAGCCACTGAAATATCTCCACCAACTCGCCTACTTCGGCGGTCAGCGCCATCGCGAGGTTCTTCGGCGAGTGATATTGATTCCAATTGCGTTCGTCGGCGAACTTTTGGAGGACGGCTTGCAGGGCGGTCAGGTTGAACAGCGGTTCGGTCGGCATCTGATTGGTCCTCTCGTCTACACCGCGACCAAGCAGCAATTCCTCTCCGACGTTCAAGACAACGCCATCCACTCCAAAGTCTTAACCGAGCTCAAGCGCCGGCTGCGGCACAGCGTCGCGCCCAGCGAGATCGACGCCTGGCGTAATTCGATGCAGTTCATGGCCAACATCTTGGTCGATCAGGATCTGTCGGCTACTGCAGGGGTGTCGATCGAGTATCAGTTGCAGCTCTCGAGCAAGCGCATCGATTTCATCTTGTCGGGGCAAGATGCGGCGCGCCGGGAAACGGCCGTCATCATCGAGCTTAAGCAATGGAGCGAGGTGGCGGTGACGGCGAAGGACGCGGTGGACCTGGCTGGGTCGCGGCCTGCAGGAAACGGCGCATCCGTCTTATCAGGCGTGGTCGTATGCTGAGCTGATTAATGATTTCAACAAGACGGTGCGGGACGAGAAGATTGCTTTAGTGCCTTGCGCGTATTTGCACAATCTGGACAACGGCACGGCGGTCAACGACGCGCGCTATGCCAGCCATATTGCCGGGGCGCCGGTGTTCATTTCGAAGGATGCTCGCAAACTTTCGGAGTTCCTGAAGAAGTGCGTTCGTTACGACGATTCCGGCAATTTCATGAACCAGGCCGAGAACAAGCGCATCAGGCCTTCGACGAGTTTGACGGATTGCTAAGTGGGGACAATGGCCTGCAATCCGGACGCATTGATGGCTCAAGATGTTCCGTAGCCTCAACCGCAGATTGACTCAACGAGTTATATTGACGCTGTTCATTGACGCTATAGCAGGTGAAATATCTAAGGATCATCGGCTACAGCACGTCAGCCTAAGCCATCTGACCGAATTTCCATTCTCTAATTCACTCGATATCATCAACAGGAAGCCTAAATGGCAGAAACTGCAAACATAGGAGAAATTGCAGCTAAGATCTCCAAAGAAATTTTCAAGCATTTTTTATGGCAAACCCATCCCAAGCGCGACGACAATTTCGAGTGCTCAAACGCAAATCACCGCCGTGAGGGTGGGACCCAAAAACTCACTCATCCAGGTGACGTAGTGTTTTTTTACGATGACCCCTATCTGGGCAAACGCGTCTACCTGCATACGGACCTAAAGAGCTATGCAGCTAATTCAATATCGGCGCCACGACTTCGAAAGGCACTTCAGAATCTGTGCATGACGGTCGAGTGCGCCAAAGAATCTTTCGATTGGCGAGCAAAGTATTCTGTTGATACAAATTCCGCGCATGAGGTTAGAGGAATGTTGTTTGTGCACAATCATGATCAGAGCTACGCCAAAATTTTCGGCGACACAATCTCAAAAATAAACCTCCAAGCTCTCCCTGTTGCACCTGGTACGGTAATTCACTTTATCGGCCCGTCCGACATCAATCGTCTTTACAGTATTGGTAACGATATCATTCGCTTAAGGGGCGAAGGTGACCTGCCTGCTGACTATACATTTTATTATCCAGATATGGTCCTATTCCGTCGACATGGCGATATCTGGGGGCAGGCCGCGACGATCGAGTCACTCACTGGCCCTTACCTAATTCTCAAATACGGATCAGGACAGGAGTCGAAGAAGGGTTATGTCATTTACTACA
>JANORY010000664.1:0-6839 GCA_031415535.1 Burkholderiales bacterium
GCTGCGCTTCGTCACGGCACCCGACTACGAGCAGCCGCTCGACACAAACGCCGACAATGTCTACCAGCTTGTGGTTCGCGAATCGGCAAGCCTGGGGTCCGACAGGTCCGACACCGTAAAACGCAGCGTGGCGGAGCCGAAGTATCCGCTTTCGGCACTGAAGTGCAAATCACGAATCGCCTGGTTCACATCGGCCAACGAGCCGCTGAAATCCAACGAAGATGATGGGCCCGCCGCGCCCTGCGCCAGGGCGAGTCCGAATGTCTGCGTCAGGCTCACCAGTCCATGATCAGTCTGAATCGTGACTGCAACCGGCGCTGCGAACACATCTGGATCGCTCAACGAGATGAGCAGCCCGGTCGATTGCGAAAAATCAATCGAAGCGTTTTCATCCAGGGCCGCGCTCGCCGGTGCATCGATGCGCGGCGCTTCGTTGACGTCACCTACTGCGACCGAATAGAGACGGATTGCCGATGAAACGCCATCTGACACAATAACTTGGATTTCGTACTGATTGTCCGAGTCAAAATCGCGCGGCGATTCGAAGTCCGGTGCCGACTGGAAGGACAGCCCGCCGGCTGCGTTCAGGACAAAACGCGCTGCGTCATTGCCGCCTATGATCGTGTATGACACCGGTAAAATGGGCGCAACGGGCTCGCTGGCCAACAGATTGCCGATCACGATCTGATTCTCGATCGCGGCCAGATTGATGGCACCGGGGAGCGGTGTCAGATCGGCTGCGTCGCTGACTGTGACATTGAACAATTGGTCTGCGTAGTTGAGGCCGGGTTCACTGGCGCGAACCACAAGCTGGTAGACATTGTCGGCGTTTGTGTCGAGCGGCTGCTCGTAGTCGGGTGCCGTGACGAAGCGCAGCGTGTCGCCATTGACGATTACAAATCGCGCCGCATCCATGCCGCCCTGCACCGCGTAGGTCGGCGTCTGTGCGGCCGCATCCGGGTCCGATGCGGCAAGCGTAACGACACCAACAGTGTTCTCGATGACCGATTGTGCAATGCTACTGATCCAGACCGGTGCTTCGTTGACGTCCATGACTCGAACGCTCAGCCCTAAGTCGGTCCAATCGCCGTACTGGCCGAATGCCCTGAGCGTCAAATCATAGTAGTTGTTGCCACCCGCATCGCCGGGCGATTCGAAATCGGGGCTTGCGAGGAAGTTGAGCGTATTGCTGGCATCGATATCAAACAGCGCCGCGTCGGCACCGCCAATAATCTGGAAGGTCGGCAGGCCACCCATCGGATCGGTCGCTGTGAGTGTGGTGACTGCGGTCTGGTTTTCATTGTGCGACGGGCTGGACGAGGTGGTCCACACCGGCGGCAGATTGGCGCTTGTGTTTGCCGCGAATTCCGACGAGTCGGAAAAGCTCGTGAAGTTCGAATTGCTGCGCGTTGCAGTGGCGGTGACTCGGGCACCGGCCGACAAACCGCTATTCAACAGGATGTCGAAGTTCGCATCGCCCGAACCATCGGTCGCCAACTGGGTGAAGCCCAGGAAAATCGGCGCATCGCCGTGACCTGAAGCGCTCGGCAAATTGTCGGCGAAGAATTCGATTCGAAAGAACTGTCCGGCCAGGCTCGTGAGTGAACCCGATATTCGAGTTTGTGCAGCGCTGACCCTGGTCGCATTGGTAAGCACCGGATAGTTCTGTCGATTATTGACGCCAAGATCACTGTCGTCGATGTCATTGGCTAGCGCGGTCCAGCCCGAAGTCGAAAGATCGGCAAGCCGGATTCCGAGGGTCGAGTCATCGATCAGGTTACCCAGTATGGCATTGCCGGTTCCGGCCAAACCGAAGTCGGTGAACAAGTCCACGCCGGCCTTGGCACCGGTGTGAAAAATGAAGTTGCCTTGTCCGTTACCGGTGCCGCCGATGCGGTTGTCATGCGCGCCGTCTTGAATGGTGATGGCCGAGTCGCCATTGCCCAAATTGCGCGTCAGTGAACCGTCGGTTCCGACCCAGTTGTGCTGAATCGTGTTGCCCTGCACATTAGGTCCGATCAAGCGAATGCCTGCGCCGGCATTGGCACCGATGATGTTGTCATAGACCCGGTTCGCAAAAGCCGCGCCACCGATCTCGATTCCCGCAGCGCCGTTGCCCAACGCCTGGAGGGCGTCGGCCGTGACACCGATTCGGTTGCCGCTGAATTCACTCGAGCTGACATTGATCGCGAGAATGCCAACGCCGCCGTTTCCTGATACGACATTGTCCCGCACCACGTTGCTGTTCAAGGTGCCCGTTGCGCCCGAAAAGTTGATGCCGACTCCGCCATTGCCGAAGGCGGTGACGCCGTCCGGACGCACACCGAGATAGTTATGTTCGAGGGTATTGCCGGCGCCTTGCACGGTCAGGCCATTGCCACCGAAGCCACCGATCGCAAGGCCGATGATCCTCGAGTCACCGGCCGAGGTGGCGAGCCTCAGACCATCAAAAACAGTCGCGGCTGACGTTGTCAAGGTGATTACCGGCCGGTCGACATACGGATTCGAGGCGTTGTTGGTCGCATCGATGGTGAGCCGGTCGGTAATGTCCGGCAAGGCCGCCGCCAGATCGATGATACTGCCGCCGCCGATGAGATCGAAGGTGATCAGGTCGGCGCCGGACGCCAAATTGATGGTGTTGTTGGTTGCTGCGATGGCTTCGCGCAACGATATCTTGCCATCGCCGCCGCGGGTTGCCATGAGCGAAAACACTGAACTCGTGTCGCCATCAACGAGATCAGCGTTGGTGTCGACTACCAGGGCGTTGACACCGTCATTGTCGTAATTCGAGCGCGCCACCTGGGTGACCGGAAGACTGTTGTAGCGTGTATCTGCGCTGCTCGATGAAACGCTGATTTGATAAGCCACGGTACCGTCGACGATCGCATCGTCGACACCGCGGATTGTTACCCACTGTGCGACGTTCCAGTTTGCCGTGGTGAAGGTCAACACGCTTGTGAGCGGTGTCCCTTCGCTCGAATCCGAAGTTGACAGGTTGACCGTGACCGCCGCGGTCGGCATAGTCGCCAGCTCGATACTCAAAGGGCTGAGTCCACCTGATTCGGTGGTGTAGCTCGGGCCAGTATTGCTGACCAGCAGCGCCGGATCGATGAACTCAAACGCGCGGCTGAAGATGCCGCTCGAGTCGCCCGGACCATTGCCACTCCAGATGATTCGACCGCTGCTGCCGGTGACCACCAGCCCGGGGTTGCCCTGATTGTTGCCGGTGGTCACATTGATCAGTTGCTCGCCCTGCATGGCGCTACCCGAAGCGTCGAACTGGCGTGCAAAGACGCCATAGCCAGAACTATCCGGTGCCTCCGAATCGCTCTGCCAGACCGCCACATATCCGCCCGATGCCAGCATGGCAACACTGGCGTTATTCTGGTTGGTCGCCGCCACCGGGTTCACGATCGATGCGGAGCCGACCTTTGCACCGACGCTCGAAAACAATTGAGCAAATACACCTTCATTGAGCAGGTCATCGGTCCAGGCGATCACAAACTGGCCGGCACTGTTGGTGCTGACCGTCGGGTTGTACTGGTTCGAGACCGTGAGCGTGTTGGCGATGAACTCCGAACCGACCGTTGCCTTGCCGGCCACATCGAAAAAGCGCGCGTATACGCCCCAGCTTGAACCGAAATCCTGACCCTTGCTTTGCCAGGTGACAATGGCACGTCCGCTGCCATCGACGGCCACCGAACTATTGTTCTGGTCTTTTGCGTCGCTGCCGTTACCGTTGACCAGGTAGCTGCCGGCGCTCCAGTTCATGGTGCGCAGGTTGACCGTGCGCGCATAAATATTGTCGGTGGCGTCAGAGCCCGAGGTATCGCCGGTGTAGGTGATGATCGCATCGCCGTTGGCGGTCACCGCAACGGCCGGCTGCGACTGCTGGAGTGCTCCGACCGGATTGACCCGCGCATCCGCACCACTGACGACCGTACCGGCCGAATTGAACACCCGCAAATACACACCGTTGCCAGAACCGTCCAGGCCGCTGTTGGTCCATGCAACCACAAATCGACCGCTGCCCTGATCGACCGCGACGACCGCTTGCGAAACGATGTAACTGGTATCAGAGTTGACCGCGATATCACCGGTAAGTGCCGAGCCGTCGGCGGCAAACCGACGCGCAACGATGTTGTTGCCGCCACTGACCTCCCAGACCACCACAAAACTGCCGTCGGCAAAGGTCGCGATCTGATTGCCGCCGCGCGACTCAGACAGCGCCTGTGTACCCGACGTGACATTGTTGATGCGGATCTCCGCGCCCTGCGGCACGACGTTCAAGCGGCCGGTCCAGTGCTCTTGCAGTTCACTGCTGAAGGCGAGCCGCGAATCGATTGCGCCAATCTCTTGCTCGAGTTTCCAGTCACCGCCAAACGCTGCACTCGCCGTCTGGTCGGTGCTGGCGGCGAGATCGACGCCGGTCAGGCTGGATAATGCACCAAGCAACTGCGCGCCCGCCGCGCTCGCTGCGAAATCACAACCGTAGATGAGCAGATCGCCGCCGGCGCGCAGCGCCTGTCCCCAGGCCGCGATGTCGGCGCTACGCTGGCGCACGACATCGATATCGATCTTGGTCGAACCGAGCTGCAGGACGCCGTCAGCGGCATGACTGACCAGATGAACGGTATCTAGGCCGCGGTATTGTGCGAGTGCCTCGCTGAGTTGATCGACGCCATTGCGATCGATATCCAGCACAAGCCAGTCGATTCGGCGTCCCTGCTCGCGCTGGGCGGCAAGATCGGCAATGAGTTCGGGTGTGTCCTGGACCCGTGCGTCGATGATCACGAGCTCACGTGCGGTGTGCTGCTGCGTGGCGACGCTGACTTCTCGCGTCAGCTCGGCCGGTGCCAGGGTCTGCACCAAGGCGATCGGCGCGGGGACGGCCAGCAGCACGGCCGGCGAGTCAGCCGAAAATAGGATGCGCGGCTCGAGTGCCTCGATCGTCGGTCCGTAGCGCCGGGAGATGCCGCGCGAGCTCGCACTTCTGTCCATGTTGCTAGTTTCGGCACGA
The DNA here is from genome assembly GCA_031415535.1 of Burkholderiales bacterium. Classification (GTDB taxonomy): domain Bacteria; phylum Pseudomonadota; class Gammaproteobacteria; order Burkholderiales; family Burkholderiaceae_E; genus JANLTP01. The sequence goes on from JANORY010000664.1 coordinate 5,021, forward strand.
TGGGCGGCAGCCACGAGCCTCGACCGACAGCCGTCGTCTTGGCCGGCGCGCACGGTATGAACGGCTTGAAGAATTCGCGCCGGTAAACGTCATCGCCGTCGTAGCTACTCGATTGTTATCATTCCGAATCGTTCTGTCCGAACCAGTCTTACCCGAAAGTGAATTCCGATGCGCTCAAACTCTCTGGTTTCGTTGATTCTTCTGGTCGCGTCGTTACGCGCATCGGCTGAGTGAATCATTCCAGCAGCCAGTGGTCGTCGAGAACCGACTCGGCGCCTCCGGCATCAAAACACTGCCTGAGCTGATTCAACTCGCCAAGGCCAAGCCTGACGACATTACCTGCGGCACCAGCGGTCAGGCAGGCGTACAGCATTTCGCGTGCGTGATGATCGCGCGTGCGCTCGGTATCAATCTGCGCTCGGTGCATTACAAAGGCGGCGGTGCCGCCCTGCTCGATGCAGCGTCTGGTGACACCAAGGATTTTGCGAATACCGGGCTAAACTCGATCAATCCGTGGTTGCCCTGAGGTGCCCGTCCACCGCGTCGTTATCGAAAGAACCATCCTGACCCACTTCCGTGCCAACGTACCGGCGGTCAAGGCGGAGGACGGCTGCATCGAGCACATTGCCAGCCGCACGATTCACATCATGCAGCCGGCCTAGCAAAGACGACACACAGCGTCTACGCGGCGGCTTTGCCCGCCTGCAAAGCCTGCCAGACCCGCTCCGAAGTCAGCGGCATCTCCAAATTGTTGACGCCCATTGGCCGCAGTGCATCAATCACCGCATTGACCACGGTTGGTGTGCCGCCGACCGTGCCGAGTTCACCGACTCCTTTGGCACCGAGCGGATTGATCTTGCAGGGCGTCGATTCATCACAATGCTGTTCGATGTTCGGCAGATTGTCGGCACGCGGCATGCTGTAGTCCATCAGTGAGCCGGTGAACAACTGACCGCTGTCCGGGTCGTAGTGGGTGGCTTCCATCAGCGCCTGGCCGACTGCCTGTGCAATCCCGCCGTGCACCTGGCCGGCGACGATCATCGGATTGACGACGCGGCCGACATCATCGAGTGCCGTATATTTGACGATCGCCACCTCACCGGTGTCGGCGTCGATCTCAACTTCGCAGACATGGCAACTGTTCGGCCAGGACGGGCCGCCGACCTTTTGCACCGTGGTTGTGGCAATACGCCGATCGGGCTGACGCGCCGCCAATTCGGCCAGACTGATGCCGACATCGGTACCCGCCACCGAAAAACGCGCGTCGCGGTATTCAATGTCGGCGCTGGCGACTTCGAGTGCGCCAGCGGCCAGCTCACGGCCTTTGGCGATCGTGTCGTTCGATACCGTCATCATGGCCGAGCCACCAATGTAGAGCGAGCGGCTGCCCAGGCTGCCAACGCCTTCGGCGACATCGCTGTCGCCCTGCACGATGACAATACGCTCGGCCTCAATATCGAGCGCCTGACTGATGATCTGCACGTAACTCGATTCAATGCCCTGGCCCATCGCCTGCATCGCGGTGAACACGAATACCCGCCCGTCGCTTTCGACATGCATGCGAACGGTTTCCTCGTGAACGACGCCGGTCCATTCCAGGAAGGTAGAAATTGCCCGACCGCGCAATTTGCCGCGCGCCTTTGATTGCGCGCTCCGTGCCGCGTAACCTTTCCAGTCCGCCAGCTCAAGAATGCGATCGAGCATATGCGGAAAATTGCCGCTGTCGAAGGTTTCACCCATCGGCGAGGTGTACGGCATCTGGTCGGGTTGAATAAAGTTACGTCGGCGCAACTCAGACGGATCGATGTTCATCAGGGCG
>JANORY010000665.1:0-1373 GCA_031415535.1 Burkholderiales bacterium
GGCGCGCGCCTATGCGGTGGCGCGGGCCTTCAATCCGCTGCTGGTGAACACGGTGGTGGGGTTTATCGGCCCCGAGTATCTCTACGACGGCAAGCACATCATCCGCGCCGGGCTCGAGGATCATTTCTGCGGCAAGCTGCTGGGCCTGCCGATGGGGTGCGATATCTGTTACACCAACCACGCCGAGGCCGACCAGAATGGACGAGCGGTACGAACGCCATGTGTGGCCACGAGGCGGACCCAAGGGTTCGGCGCGTGGCACGCCTGTCAAAGTTCTGACCGACTCGGCCGCGATCACTGCGCGTGCGTGCCGTAACCGGGCTGGCGACAGAAGCCGGGGGTTGCCGATCTTTATGCCCATCCGCTATGCCGATGACTTCATCATCCTCGTGGCTTCGGCAAACAGTGAACCCGAGACGGTGCAAGCGTTGGCCGAGCAGGAGAAGTCGAATCTGGCAGCGGCGCTCGAGGCGCAGTTGGGCCTGACGCTGTCGCCAGAAAAGACGCTCGTCACTCCGGTGACGAGCACGATGCGATTCCTAGGCCACCATCTGTGTGTCCGGCCGCGCCCGTCTACGGGTCGGCTGGTGCCGCGGCTGGTGATCCCCAAGGATCGCTCCAATCGCCTGCGAACGACCATCGCTAACATCTTCGAGAAGAGCACGGTGAACGATACCCTTGGGGATCGATTGCGGCGGCTCAATCCAATTCTGCGCGGCTGGGGCAACTTCTACAGACATGCGTGGGGCGCAAAACGCGTCTTTGCGGCCATTGACCATCATGTCTGGTGGACCATCTTGCGATGGCTTCGCAAGAAGCACCCTGGCACGCCGATGCGCGATTTAGCCAAGCAGTACGGCTGGCACAAGCCTCGCGGCCGCACACTGTACTGGCGCGACGGCGCTGTGATTCCTATGGCGCTCGCTCGCCTTAAAGTGGAGTGGTATCCGCCGGGTGCCGATCCCGGTCCGACGTATTCGTAAACATCGATGGAGAGCCCGGTGCGTATCGAAAGGCGCACGCCGGGTTCGGTGAGGGACGTCCGGAAACCCGCAGGGCTTTGCGCCCTGCCTCGGCGCCGGACGTCTACTCTCCACAAAGTCACTTGGAATCTGAATTGGCTCGACGGTTTCATGAAATAAAGAACTGCTAAATAGGCTGTGCCAGCTCTACGTCTGCACTCGCCGTCCAAGATCAGACTCTTCACTGAAGCGCCCACTAAAAATTCCAAGAAATCGAGTGGCGCTACGCCCGCCACCAATCGTACTCCCTTGTTCATCGGACGGTATTCTGCGCGCGGCACCGATCCAAGAGATAGAGCGAGTTGCTCAGGACACAGGGTTGCCCGTGTCGCCAATCGCGATCGATTTGCC
>JANORY010000666.1:0-2969 GCA_031415535.1 Burkholderiales bacterium
GGCGCTGATGACCCAGATAAACATACGGTGAGGCGGGTGCCAGAAAATATTCGATAGTTTTCATGATCAGAACGGTTTGACGACCACCAGGACGACGGTTACAAAGAGCAGCAAAACCGGGGCTTCGTTGAACCAACGGTACCATACGGGGCTGCGCTGGTTGCGCAGTTCTTCGAAGCCGCGCAACAGTTGGCCGCAATAGATGTGATAGGCCAGCAGCGCCAGCACCGCCGCGAGCTTGACGTGCATCCAGCCAGCACCTTTGCCAACGCCGTAACCGAGCCACAACCACAGCCCGAACACCAGCGTCAGCAACATCAGCGGGCCCATGAACCGATAGAGCTTACGCGCCATCAAAAGCAACCGGGCCCGTTCGGCGGCCGGGCTTTGCGCATCGAGCAGGGCCAGATTGACAAACAGGCGTGGTAGATAAAACAGTCCGGCAAACCAACTGATCACAAACACGATGTGCAAGGCCTTGACCCATAACATGCCACTGGCCATGGTTCAGGTCCTGATCTGGCCGGAGCCGAAAACAACGTACTTCAATGAGGTCAGGCCCTCCAGGCCAACCGGGCCGCGCGCATGCAACTTGTCGGTCGAAATACCGATCTCGGCACCGAGTCCGAATTCGAAGCCATCGGCAAAACGGGTTGATGCATTAACCATGACCGAGGCCGAGTCGACCTCGCGCAGAAAGCGCATCGCATGGTTGTGGTTATTGGTGATGATGCTGTCGGTATGGTTCGAGCCGTAGTGATTGATATGTTCGATTGCCGCATCGACATTGAGCACGATTCGGATCGATAAAATCGGTGCCAAATATTCGGTGTGCCAATCGGCTTCGGTCGCTGGCTGGTGGGCGATGCCGGCGGTGTTCAGCAGCACAGCACAGGCCGCGTCGACCCGCAGCTCGACACCCTTGGCCGCGTAAATGCGACACAGGGGTGGTAGAACCTGCGCCGCCATCGATTCGCACACCAGCAGGGTTTCCAGGGTGTTACACGGCGAATAGCGCTGGGTTTTGGCGTTATCGGCGATGCGGATCGCCATCTCGAGCTCGGCCGATTCATCGATGTAGACATGACAAATGCCGTCCAGATGTTTGATGACCGGCACCTTGGCGTCGCGCGCAACACGTTCGATCAGCGACTTGCCGCCGCGCGGCACAATGACGTCGATGAACTCGGGGGACTGGATCAGCACGCCGACAGCGGCGCGATCGGTGGTCTCGACCACCTGCACCGCATCGGTGGGCAATCCTGCGCTGTTCAAGCCGGCACGGACCAGCAAGGCCAACGCCTGATTGCTGTGCAGCGCCTCGGAGCCGCCGCGCAAAATGCTCGCGTTGCCAGACTTGATACACAGCCCGGCCGCATCAATGGTCACGTTCGGTCGTGATTCGTAGACAATCGCGATCACACCCAGCGGTACCCGCATCTGGCCGACCTGAATGCCGGAGGGGCGAAAACGGAGATTCGACATCGCGCCGATCGGGTCGGGCAGGGCGACTATCTGCTCCAGGCCTTGCGCCATGCTCTCGATACCGTCGTCAGTCAAGCGTAGTCGATCGATGAAGGCGGCGTCAAATTCGGAACTCTTTTGTGCGGCTCGCAGATCGAGTTGATTCGCAGCCAGTAGCACCGCCGCATCGCGCCGAATCGCCGCCGCAACGGCCAACAAGGCGCCGTCCTTGGTGGCGCTGTCGGCACGCGCCATGGCCCTGCTCGCAATGCGCGCCCGTCGCCCGAGGTCGGCAATGTAGGCGGCGATATCGATTTTTGGGGTGTCCATGTCAAGCCTTCACAGCGCCATTCGTTTCCGGCAGCGGCACCTGGTCGGTCGCCACTGACAGAATAACCGATTCAAGCGCGGACCAGGCATCGCCGTATTCAACACCCTTGATGATTCGATCGGCGCGCGCGGCCAGCCTCAAGGAACGGCGCGCGCGCGACACCCAGCGATCCGCGTCGAGCTGACGAAAGGCCAGCAGGTAGGGGCGATCACGCGGCGAAAATAATCGGGACTGTTTCAGTGCGCTCGCCACCGGCACGCCGGAGCGCACGGCCAGTGCGCATCGCAACAGACTGCGGATCGCGTCGGCCAACACCCAAAGCACCAGCGGTTCGGCAGCACTTTCGGCCTGCAGGCCAGACAAGCTGCGTAATGCCCGCGCCAGGTCGCCCGACAACATGGCTTCGACCAGATCGGCCGTGTCATAGCGCGCGACATTAAGCACCGCCTCGCGCACCGCCTCAGGCGGCAGCTTGCCAGGCTCGAACAGCAAGGCTAATTTACGGATTTCCTGTTGCGCGGCCAAGAGGTTGCCTTCGACCCGCTCCGACACGAAGGCCAGCGTGTCTGGATCGATCTGTTGCTTTTGCAGCGCCAGCCTTTGGGTGATCCAGTCGCCGAGCGCAACCCGCTCAACCGGGTAGATCGGCACGAACAGACAGTAGGCGTCGAGTTGTTGCGCCCACTCCGTTTCGAGCGCGTTGCGATCGAGCCGTGCTGACGTGACCAGCAATCGGACCGTATCAGGTAGCTTGGCGGCCGTGTCGGCGAGCCATTCGCCATGCTCCTTGATCGGTTTGCCGGGCCAACGAAGCTCGACCAGCAATTGATCCGAGAACAAGGACAGTGCTTGAGTATGCGCCGCCACTTCGTCGGTCTTGAAGCCGCGCTCGATGCTGAACACCTGTCGCTCGACGATGCCAGCGGCCCGATAATGCTGGCGAACAAGATCGGCCGATTCCAGTTGCAGCAAAGCTTCGTCGCCGTGCACCCAGACCACTGCAAAATTGCGGCGCTTCAGTTGTGTGGCCAGGGCCTCGGGCCGAATTTGCATCTCAGGGTGCCTTCGGTCGTGCCGTCGCCAGGCGACGCACCAATTGCTGAACCATATCCGATTGCATTTCCCGATACAGCAGAATTTCTTCCTGCTGCTTGGCAACCAATTGGCTGTCGGT
>JANORY010000667.1:0-10509 GCA_031415535.1 Burkholderiales bacterium
TCAAGCGCCGATGGCCGGTGCTCAGGGCAGTGCAATGGCGATTGCGGTATCCAACGCCGGTGGTCTGGGTTCCTTGCCTTGTGCCACGCTGACCACTGAAACCCTGCGCTACGAACTGCACGCGATTCGCACTGGTACCGACCGACCGTATAACGTAAATTTCTTTTGCCATGTTCCGCCGCCAACGGATGAAGCGCGTGAACACGCTTGGCGAGCCGTGTTGGCACCTTATTTCGTTGAGCACGGCATTGATGCGAATGTCCTCCCGGCCGGTGCCGGCCGCGCACCGTTTTCAGCGCAAGCTTTCGAAGTATTGCTTGAATTCAAACCCGCAGTGGTCAGCTTTCATTTTGGCTTGCCGGCACCCGAGTGGGTGGTGCGCATCAAGCAGTGGGGTGCCAAGATTTTTTCGTCGGCCACCACGGTAGATGAAGCGCGCTGGCTGCAAGCCAACGGCGCTGATGCAATCATCGCCCAGGGCTTGGAGGCGGGCGGCCATCGCGGTATGTTCCTGTCCGAAGACCTGACAACACAGATCGGTACCTTCGCGTTGTTACCGCAGATCGTGCAAGCGGTAACCGTCCCCGTCATTGCGGCGGGCGGCATCGCTGATGCGCAGGGCGTAGCCACTGCCCTGTCCTTAGGCGCATCACTGGTTCAGGTCGGTACGGCTTACCTGTTGTGTCCCGAAAGTTTGTGCAGTCCCGTCTACCGCGCTGCGCTAAAGAGTCCGAACGCCAATCACACGGCGTTGACCAATCTGTTCACCGGCCGACCAGCGCGTGGCATCGTCAATCGGCTGATGCGCGAATTGGGTCCGATCAGTGCGGCTGCACCGAACTTTCCAAGCGCTGCAACTGCCATTACGCCGTTGCGCGCCAAGGCGGAGGCCTTGGGCTTGGCTGACTTCAGCTCCTTGTGGTCAGGCCAGAACAACAGCGGCTGCAAGGAGATCGCGGCAGCGCAACTGACGCGCGAGTTAGCCGGCCGATAACCAGTGGCCGTATTTGAGCAAGTCAACATTTCCGCCACTCACGATAACGCCAACCCGCGCACCCTTGATGTCGATCTGTGCTTGCAGCACGGCGGCGGCGGCCAGGCAACCCGTGGGCTCGACCACCAGCTTCATTCGCTCCGCAAAAAAGCGCATGCAGTTAATCAGTTGTGCGTCCGTGACCGTCAGGACTTGTTCGACCAGCGTTTGAATGATTGGGAACGTCAAATTGCCGACTCGGGTGGTCTGCGCGCCATCCGCAATCGTCTTGGGTACCTCGATCGTCACCGGTTCACCCTTGGTCATCGACTGCTGAACATCATTGCCGGCTAACGGTTCGACACCAATTACCCGACAATTTGGCGACAGCGCTTGCGCGGCCAAAGCGCAACCCGACAACAGCCCGCCGCCACCTAAACAGACGAACAGGAAGTCGAGCGTGCCGACCTCCTCGAACAACTCCTGGGCGGCCGTACCTTGGCCGGCGATGACGTCGCGGTGGTCAAACGGCGGAATCAAGGTCATACCGCGTTCGCTGGCTAAACGCTGACTGATGGCTTCACGATCTTCGCGGAATCGATCGTAGCTAACCACTTCCGCGCCGTAACCACGGGTCGCGGCGATCTTGGCCGGTGGTGCGTCAGCCGGCATGACAATACAGGCACTGCTGCCCAGCAATTGTGCCGACAAGGCAATCGCCTGGGCGTGATTGCCGGACGAAAAGGCCAATACACCGTGACGACGCTGGTCTTCGTTCAGCGCGGCAATCGCGTTGAACGCGCCGCGAAATTTGAAGGCACCCATGCGCTGCAGGTTCTCGCATTTGAAAAATACTTGCGCGCCACTGATCTGGTTGGCGGTTCGCGAAGTCGCAACCGGTGTTCGGTGGGCAAATCCTGCAATGCGCCCGGCGGCGGTCAGGACATCGTCATAATGGACCGGCAGCCCACTGAGGTCGAGTGGAGTCACGTTATTGCCGATGGGATGGGTTGCGGTTTTCGAAGCGCCAGCGTAAGCCCGGCGGCAATTAGCAGCAAGGCTACGCCCAGTCCGTTCAACAGGCGGGCGGACAGCGGCAGGATACTGCTGTCCGGAATCGAAAAGAGGATGCCGCCTAACATCAGAAAAATTCTCACCGGCCATTCCAAAGCACCGATCCGCCGCAGATCCCCGAGCCACAGCGCATAGCCTTGTATGCCGCCACAAATCGCCACCGTGCCCAGGGCGATCATTACGGTGGGTATGATCGCGGCATACCAGGTGCCTTGCAACACTAACGCCGGGTTGAGGACGAAGAAAAACGGCAAGAAGTAAATGATCGAGCCGACCCGCATCGACTCCCAGCCGGTTTTCATTGCCGGTGCTCCGGCGATGCCGGCGGCCGCAAATGACGCGATGGCGACGGGGGGCGTAATCGCCGAAAGCATGCCCCAGTAAAACACGAACATATGCACCGCCATTTTGTTCAAGCCGGCCTTCTCAAGCGCCGGACCGACCAGGATTGCCAGAAAGATATAGCAAGCGGTGGTGGTCAGCCCAAGCCCCAGTACCAGACTGGTCAGCGCGGTCATGAGCAGTAACAGCAGTGCGTTATTGCCGGCAATACGCAGCAAATCGCCAGCGAGGCTGGAGATCACACCGGTCATCGAGAAGGCACCGATCAGCAGTCCACAGCCGGCCAGAATACCGACCAGCTCGACGAAGGTTCGGCCGTTGACCTCGAGGAACTTCGCCACCGTGCTCCAGTTCCATTTTTCACGGTTGAAGGCTTGATTCAAAATAATCAACAGCAAGGTGGCCCAGAACGGCGCGTGGCTTTCGCGCTTCATGACCAGCAGCATGAAGACCAGCAGCACAATCACGAAGACGAAGTACCAACCTTCGCGAAAGGTTTTTCCGAGCTTCGGCAATTCGGCACGCGGCAGACCTTTCAATCCGTGCCGTGCCGCGTAGGCATCGACCTGCATAAAGAGGCCGTAGTAATACAACAGGGCGGGAATCACGGCAGCCAGTGCGACCTCGGCGTAGCTGACGCCCAGAAACTGCGCGATGACAAACGCCGTGGCACCCATGACCGGCGGTGCCAGCACCGCGCCGGTTGAAGCGCAGGCTTCAATGGCAGCGGCGTAACTGGCGCGAAAGCCGGTGCGCTTCATGACCGGTATGGTCATGGTGCCGGCGGTCAGCACGTTCGAGACAATCGAGCCGGACATCATGCCCAGCAAGGCGCTCGCGAAAATGCCAACCTTGGCAGCGCCACCGCGAAAGGTGCCGCACAGGCCGAACGACAAATCGATGAAAAATTTGCCGGCACCGGTCATCATCAGCGCCGTACCGAACACCAGAAAACCGATTACCGTTTCAGCGAACGCCTGCAGTGGAATGCCAAGCAGGCTCTCTGACGACAGCATGTGATAACTGCTGGCCTGCGCCAAGGTGGATTCGCTACCCTTCAAGGGGCCGAGCCAGCTCGATTCGGCGAACACCGGATACAAGGTGAAGGGCAAGACCGACAATAACAGGCTCCAGCCACCGGTGCGTCGCAAGCCTTCCATCAGCACCGCCCACAAAAAGTAGCCAGCCCAGACAATTGCTTGTGGCGCGCCGGTGAACTCCCACCCCAGCGAGGCGGCCTGGCGGATATTGAACATCAGGTAGCCGGAAACCATCAGGGTCATGATGAACAGGACGGCGTCATACCAGGGCACTGAATTCAAATCACCTTTTGAGCCAGACGGAAAAATCAAAAAAACAAAAGGCAGGGTGATCAACAGCAGGCCGTAGTAATACTCGGTATTCAATGGCGTGAAACCGACAAAAAACTTCAGTCCGAACTGCTGATTAATACACAGCGCAATAGTGATCGTGGCACTGGCGATCAGCAGCCAGCGCCAGGTACCGGCGAGATTGCGGACGCGAGTAACTTCGGCGTCTTGCGGTGCGAAATTGGCGCTCGCTGCAGGCTTATTCACGAGTTCCGGATGCTCATTCGAAAATCGCGTCCAGACCAGCTTTCTTCAGCGCCTCGGTTCGGGCCGTCATCCAGGCCTTCTTAAGTGCGTCGGAATTTTCAGGCGGGTTGGTTTTCAGGAAGGCATTCCAGGCATTTGCGAGGGTATCCTGTCGCATGACCGCCCGGGCTTGATGCTGATCGTGTTCGGACTTCCACACGCCCGCTTCCTTGAGCGCACGGATGGCACCGTCGTGATAGGGCAGCACCCAGCTCAAATTTTGTCGCGATAACTCGAGTCCGGCTGCGCCCGGTGTTGCGTCCTTGAAGTCGTTGTAGTTGACGAGCATCGATTTGGTGAGCGCGTAAATCACATCGGCGGGCTGCAGCGGATAGGCCAAAAAAATCGGATAGGGATAATTCGGCAACTCAAGCGGCGCTTGTGCGGACAGGCCGGCCGCACCGCAAGTGGCCTTGTGCGGATAGTAGTAAGGCGCAATCTTGTTCATACGCGCCCAGCCTTCCTTGTCGGCAGCCGGGGTCGCCGGAAAAATAATGCCACGAGGCGACGATTCAGCCTCCTTGGCCTGACCGGAAATCGTCGAACCGATGACGGCGTCGACCTCGTTATTAGTAATGCCTTTCCACATGGCGTTGTTGCTGGAGAACTCGACGATCTTGACATCGTTGGCAGTGAGTCCTCCAAAGGCGAGTACCGCCAGCGCGTTTTGGTTCAAGGCCGGAGACCCGACCACAAAACCAACCCGCTTGCCCTTCAGATCCTTGATCTGCTTGACGCCGGTGTCGCGGGCAACGGCCATCGGCAGGGCGTTGCAATCGGTCACCGTCAGCATCACGCGCAAAGGTTGCGGCCCCCATTCGCGCGTGGCGAACTCAAACACCCCTTCCTGCGCAAAATAGGCACCAATACCCATCGCAGAAGCCTGCGCCCGATTAGCCTTCAGCGGTGCCAGACGGGCGACGTCATTGCCGGCCGGCAAAACGCGGACGTCGCTGCCTTGTTTGTCCTTGATCGACTTGCCGACTGCAACCGCAATGTTAAAGCCCGAAGAACCCGTGTCGTAGGCGGTCAGGGTCACTGTGGGCGGCAGCTTGATATCCTGGGCATGTGCGGTTACGCCGACTCCGAGCAGCGCGGCAAGGCCGAGCGTGGTGCAAAGATGGTTTATCCGCACTCGGGACTTGTTTTGGTGATCAGGCAAGCAATTGGATTTCGGCGAGGATTTCATGCAGAGTCTCCGGGTATATTTGATCGTTTTTAGTCTCAACGACAAAAATTCGCGCGATGAATTCTGGTCGGAAGCACGCTACAGTACAGTCTCATGCCGGAGCGGTCAAAGCGCGGACCGCCATAATCGGCGTGATGCATTGCCTTCGCGAGGCATTAAACCAGGGTTTGCCGGGCTTCGCAGCCATTTCTTCACAGGGCTTTTCATCCATGAGTTCAAGCAAAAACCCATTCAGTTCGTTCGGTGCCACAAGAGCCATGGTGAGCTCGCTGGGCTCGGTGGGTTCGAACGACTCGCGCCGACCGCAAAACGGCTTTTCCTATGTTGCGGGTGTCGGCGATGAACCGCTGCGGTTCCGGACAATTTCACAGCAACTGGATCGGGCCGTCGAGCGCCATGGCGCTCGCGATGCGATGTTCTTTGCGGCGCGCAATCAGCGCCTGTCCTGGTATGACTTGCAACGCCAATCGGACGATCTGGCCGCGGCGCTGCTGGCCTTGGGCATCAATCGTGGCGATCGGGTCGGAATCTGGGCACCGAATCGTCTGGAATGGGTACTCACCCAGTTTGGCACGGCGCGAATCGGTGCCATTATGGTCAACATTAATCCCGCTTATCGCCTATCCGAACTTGAGTACGCACTCAACAAAGTGCAATGCAAGGTTCTGATTACCGCGCGATCGCTTAAGGGCAGCGATTACGTCGACATGCTGCGCAAGCTCTTTCTGGCTGGCAAGCTGCCACATCTTCAACAGGTCGTTATTCTTGACGATCCGGCGGGCGGTGACGACCGTATGCCGGATGGACCTTTGGGCGCAATCGCGATGAAATTTGCTGGCCTAATTGCCTTGGCAGGCCCGGCGCAAAAAAAACGCCTTGTCGGTCTGGGTGCGGCCTTGGACCCGGATGATCCGATCAATATTCAATTCACCAGTGGTACCACCGGCGCACCGAAGGGTGCGACCTTGACGCACTTCAACATCGTCAATAATGCCCGCTACATTGCGCGCGCCATGGCCTTGAGCGATCGCGATGTGCTCGCCATTCCGGTGCCGCTGTACCACTGTTTTGGCATGGTGCTGGGCGTGCTGGCCTGCGTCTCCAGCGGCAGCGCGATGGTTTTTCCGGGCGAATCCTTCGAAGCCGACCAGACCCTGGCAGCGGTCGAGAAGTACCAATGCACGGCGCTGCATGGCGTACCGACCATGTTCATTGCCATGTTGAGTTCGCCGAATTTCGCGAAATTTGATCTGTCTACCTTGCGCACCGGAATCATGGCCGGCGCGCCGTGCCCGATCGAAACCATGCGTCGAGTTGTGTCCGAGATGCATTTGGGCGAAATTACCATCGCCTACGGCATGACCGAAACCAGCCCGGTGTCATTCCAGTCGAGTACCGACGATTCACTCGAACATCGTGTCAGTACCGTTGGTCGCATACAGCCGCATGTCGAAGTCAAGATTATCAATGGCGAGGGACGGATTGTGCCGATCGGCCAATCGGGCGAACTGTGCACGCGCGGCTATTCGGTCATGCAAGGCTACTGGGACGATGCGCCGCGCACCCACGAGGCAATCGACGCGGCGGGCTGGATGCATACCGGCGATCTGGCCACGATCGATGCCGACGGGTTTTGCAATATCGTCGGTCGGGTCAAGGATATGCTGATCCGTGGCGGCGAAAATGTCTACCCGCGCGAGGTCGAGGAGTTCTTGTACACCCATCCGAAAGTCGCCGCCGCCCAGGTGTTCGGTGTGCCCGACCCAAAGTACGGCGAAGACATCTGTGCCTGGCTGGTGCTCAAACCGGGCGAGATCTCGAGTCTTGAGGAAATTCGAGCGTTTTGCCAAGGCCAGATTGCACACTTCAAAGTGCCGCGTTACGTCAAAGTGGTTGCTGAGTTTCCAGTGACTGCAACCGGCAAGCCGCAAAAATTCATCATGCGCGAGCAGATGATTCAGGAGTTGGGCTTGTCTGCCCAGAAGACAGCCTGAGCATTTATTGTCATTGGCGTTCCCGCCGCGCGCCGCGGCTGTAAAGTGACCTCCTCGGACAACGTGGCCGCTCTTCTTGAGCGCTGCGCCGAACGCGCCAAGGCCGAACTCCTGGAAGTGAGCTTCCAAGTGGCCGACGCAGAGGCCCTCCCGCTTTGCGGATGCAAGCTTTTACGCGGTGTGGTCAACCTTTGACGTGATGTTTTCGCTGGACCAGGCGACGGCGGCGGCAGAATTCGGGGGGATTTGCCGATCGGGTGGTAGGACCGAGCGGCAGCGTATGGGGTGCCGACATCTCCAGTAAGTTGGTCGAATCGGCGCAGTGGCGCGCGGCAGGAAAGGGCATTTCGAGCGTTCGCTTCGAACGGCTGGATGCACAGAACCTGATGAGCACCGATGCCTCGTTCGACGTTGCTGTGTGCGCGCTCGGACCCAGCGACATGTGCCCCTTGTTCTTTCGCCTGGGCCGACCGGAGGCACCGGCAAGAGTTGGCATCAACGCCGGGTTCGGACGCATAAAAGAGCGCCGCTTGACTGTATCGCTGGACTACGCCGACGCCAAGCATGCTTGTGATGCCGCCTTCATGGGCTGGCCCGTTGCCATGGCTTGGTCGCGTTTTGTCGAATCTTTGCGTGCGCGGGTGCGCGCGCACTACGTGGCAGCCATCAAGCACGGTCGGGCAGCAACGACCACAAAGGCACGGCTTCGATGCGCTCAGTGAGTCGATAGCGATGCTGGCCGGGATAGACAACATAGAGCTTGTCCAGCATCAAATCATCGATTGCGATTTGCATGCTTCGGGAGACCGTTGGCGCGTCGCTGCGCTTGAACTCGACGCCAATTCGTGACCGGCCTCTAAAAAGCAACAGGTCGAGCTCGGCGCTGGCATGGGTGGCCCAAAAATATGCTTCATCGGGTTTGCTGATTCGAATGACCTGCTCTAGCGCAAACCCCTCCCAGCTTGCCCCGCTCGCAGGATGGGCCAGCAGGTCGGACGCGGACCGAATGCCCAGAAGGGTGTGCAGCAAGCCAGTGTTACGCAGGTAAATCGTCGGCGACTTCACTTGACGCTTGGACAGGTTTTGATGCCAAGGCTGCAGTTGCCGAACCATATAGGTTTGAGTCAGGATATCCAGATACTTTCGAATGGTGGGCTCCGACACCCCAAAGGCTCTTGCTAATACCGCAGCGTTCCAAATCTGCCCATGGTAATGGGCAAGCATTCGCCAGAACCTGAGCATCGTGGGCGGAGGAAGAACGATTCCGAATAGCCGCAGGTCGACTTCAACATACCGGGCGATCGCATTCTCTCGCCAGGCATAACTGTCGGCATCGCTCAGGGCGGTGAATGACGGTGGGAATCCGCCGCGATTCCACAAATCATTCTGACGCTTTGCGCCCGCCTCGTCGAGATTGAAGCCGGTGACTTCAATGACTTCAACGCGGCCCAAAAGCGATTCGCTGCTCTGTCTGAGCAGAGCCGGAGAAGCGCTTCCCAAGAGCAAAAACTGACCCTTTCGGTCGCTGCGATCGATGAGGGTACGCAAGACCGCGAATAGGCCCGGAGCGTTTTGAACTTCGTCAATGACGACCAAATTTTCAAGCGATGACAAGGCAAGCTGAGGATTTTCGAGCCGAACCCGAACGTCGATGCTCTCCAGATCAAAATAGTTAGGATGGTCCGATGACAACCAGCATTTCGCAAGTGTAGTTTTGCCTACTTGACGAGGTCCAACCAATACAACCGCGCGTGAACGAGCTAACGCGTAACGAATGGCATTTTCAATTTGGGGCCGATTAATCATAAGTAGATTGTAATAGCAGACATTGAAATTCGAAAGTATCGATTGGGAATTGCAATAATATTGGAATGACAATTTGGCTAGGAAAAAATTAGCGCGACCGAGGCAGGCTGCGACGCAGTTACGCTGATCTGAGGTTGCGCCACGGCACCACGGATCTGGTGATCTTGCCATTCGAGTTCATGCAGCGTCTGATGGCGCTAATGCCCGGGCCGCCTCTTAACCTCGTACGCTTCTATGAGGCGCGGGTGCCGTCTCTTGCCCATTCTCGGCGAAGCTGCGCTTGTGATCACGCTCGCGTGTGGTGCCTAAAGAATTGGTCGATTTTGAGATGTTTTTGAGCGGTAAGTGATTGGGGCACAACGGACGTTTCCGCGGAAACGCCGGTTGTGCAATCCTTGGTCCTGGAAAACGAGTTAGTGGCTACTTACACAGCGTTGCATGTCTCTGCACTGCAATCGTCCCACCGAAGATGGCGCACCTCGCCTTCATCGCCGTGCAGGGCGATGGTGAGCAAATCGCCGCTTTTTACGACCACGCTTTGCGATCAGCGGATGCCTCGAGGAAGGTGCGTATTTCGGCCTCATGCGGATCGTTGTTCTGTGCCACCATTTTTCCCACCGGAACGGCGGCCCTGCATAAGCAGCTCGATCGAACGTTTTTTAGTTGGCCGAGGTTCTGGCATTGCGATCGTGATTGATCTTGATTGACAACATGAACGCCTTGATTAGTACTACGTATACGTAGTAATACTGCGATGGAGTTTCATGTCAATGCGACCGACTCGATCAGCGCGTTCAGGTGTATGTTCAGTCGCCGGATGCTGGCGTCTGCAGCCCAAGCAATCTGCGCAGCAGAGCGATCATTTGCCGACGCTGGGCTGCGGAGAGCTTGCCGGCCACGGCTTCGACAAAATCCGGCGCGCGCGGTACGGCGAGTTCAGTCACGACCCTATGGCCCGTCGGGGTCAGTCGGAACCGATAGACCCTTGCGTCGACCTCCGAGCGGCTGCGTTTGAGCAGGCCTTTGGCGACGGTTCGTGCGACCAGATCACTGCAGGTATTCAGGTCAAGTCCAATATGTGCGGCCAACTCCGATTGCGACGCTGCGGGTACCTGAGCGACCGCCACGAGCAATGCAAGTTGCCGGGAAGTCACCTGTTCGCCATAGATTTGAACAAAAGCTGCTTCAGCCTCGAAATGTGTGCGACGCAGCAAGTGCGGCAGGTGCTGAGTCAGGTCGAAATCCTCCACCTCGGATCGAATCGAGCGCACCTGCGGTTTGACGCGCTCGCTGCCCGAGTACTTCGCACTGGCCAGCATCGGAATTCTGGCGGCGGGCAGCATTCCGCAGTTCCTGGTTCATACACTCGCCGATCAGGGCTATCCGGTTGATTGGGAATACTGGCTCGGTCTGTTTGCACCGATCGGAACATCGGCGACCGAACTGAAGCAACTGAATGCCGCCATCGCGCGCATCATGGCGCGACCCGGCGTATGCGAACGCATGCAGAAAATC
>JANORY010000668.1:0-3718 GCA_031415535.1 Burkholderiales bacterium
CGATCATGACCGACCTGAATCCGCTGACCGGCAAGTTATACCTCGAGGCGCTCGAGATGACCCGGGTTGCGCGCGAGGCCTACGTGTTGCTCGGTGGTAAATATCCGCATCCTGAGACGATCATTCCCGGCGGCGTGACCACCGTGTTGTCCCCGACCACCTTCAACGAGTTCTACATCAAACTCAGTCCGTTCTTCGACTACGCCAAGAAGTGCATCGGCATTTGGGATGACGTCTACGACTTCATGTACGCGTGCAATCCGGACTATGTCCATTGCGGTGAGTTACCGGCAACCATGGTCGATTTCGGCCAGTGGGATCACGAAGACCACTACGACGCGAGCTACGTGAACTGCAATGAATGGGGCGAGCGCCGTTGGTCGACGCCTGGTGCGGTGGTTGACGGCAAACTCGTCACCACCAAACTGCGCGACTTGAACGTCGGTTTCGAGGAATTCATTGAGCATTCGTATTACGAACAATGGCATGACTATCCGTTCAAGACCGACCCGCTCGGCGCGCCGCTCAGTCCGCATCATCCGTGGAACAAGACGACCATTCCGCGCCCCGGCGCGCAGAACTGGAAAGAGCGCTATAGCTGGTCGACCACACCGACCTGGGATCGTCACACCTTTGAAGCGGGTGCCTATTCGCGCGTCTACATTTCCGCGCTGGCGCAGAAATTGCCGAACAGCGAGTACGTGCAGTCGACTGGGCACAGCTTGAAGCTGAATATTCCGAAGGGCAGCAAACTACCGGCGATGAATCTCGAGTGGAAAATTCCGGCCGTCTGGAACGCGTTCGAGCGCAACCGCGCGCGTGCATACGCGGTTGCTTTTAATCTCATGGTCACGGTTGAAAACTGGCTGCGCGCCATGGATTTGCAAAAGCGTGGACTGACCAAGGTTGCAACCCCGTTCGAAATTCCTAAAACCGGCCGACAAATTGGCGTCGGCTTCTGGGGCGCGGGCCGCGGCTTTCTCGCGCACTGGTGCGTGATCGAAAATGGTCTGCTGTCGAACTATCAGATCTGCACCCCATCGACCGTCAATGCTTGTCCGAAAACCCCTTGGGGCGAATCGGGTGCCTACGAGCAAGCGGTGTTGAACACCAAGCTGGTCGAGTCGAACTTCACCGACGAAACCGACTTCAAAGGGATCGACATCCTGCGCGCGATCCGCAGCTTCGATCCGTGCATGCCGTGTACGACGCATGTCATGGTCGAGGGCACCGATCGCGTGATCACGCGCGAGGTCACGACCTGCGCCTGCGGTATCTGAGTTCAGGCGGGCTTGCGTCATCGTGTCACGGGTACTCATTGGTCTGGTCGGTTACTGCCAGTTCGTGCGCGGCTACGTGCTCGGCCCTGAGTTGATGGCACGGCTGCAGGTTGCGTCCTGGCCCGAAACGGTCGAGATCCGTGAAATGAATTGGGGGCCGATTGCGATCGTCCAAGATCTGCAGGCGAGCGGCGAGCGATTCGACCGTGTCGTGCTGATCGGTGCCGGTGATCGCGGGCTGGCACCAGGTACCGTGAGCGTGCGACGCTGGAGCGGCCGGGTACGCGACACGCTGGCCGTGCAAAGGCGCGTGTTCGAAGCCGTCACCGGCGTTGTGAGTGTTGATAATCTGTTGGTGATCGGTGCCCATTTCGCGGTCTGGCCCGATCAACTCTATAGCGTCGAGGTGCAATTGCCGGACAGTTACCTGGGCGATCTGGTGCAGGCCGAGATGATTCAAAATCAGCAATCCGGCGCAGCCGCAGTGATTGGTGAGCGCGCATTGGCACCCGTCGATCTGGCCACGCTCGAGCGGCTGCTGGCAGCGGCGCGCGCCGCTGCGCTCGAGACAATCTCCGATGCGCGGCCGTGCTGGTCACTTAATTCGGATCAATTGATTCCGGTCGCGACGGTTTGTCAGTATGATTTTGCAAGTAGTGTCGGCAATCAGGAGCAACAGCGATGAACGTGGTCGACAAATTGCCCCCGGAACGGGCTCAACCCAATGCCCTCGATCGGCTCATCGATCGAGAAGAGGTATTGCAGATCTGCTATTGGTTCCAGGGCGAAGGATTGGGCGCGATTTATTCAGCCAGACTGCTTGCGCCGTTCCTGAATCGCCGGCTTGAAGACATTGAAGCATCGTTCGGCGAACTTGTTGCCGTTGGTGATCTCGAAGTCGAATCAACCGCCCAAGCGCTGTTCCGATTCAGTGCGACCGGCAAGAAGAAGGCGGGACGATTGTTTGCCGAGAGTTTTTCGGATTTTCAGAAACAGGGTCACGGTGAGTGCGATGCCGGCTGCTGCGACGGTGACGATCATTCGCGCTGCGGCGATGAATGCACATTACACTAGCGCGCGATGAGTCGTTTTCCTGACCATGTCTGATCTCAGTCGCGAACGCGACGCGACCGCGGCAACGATCGCGCAGTCGCTGGTTGATTTCATGCCGAATTCGGACTGGGATAATTTGCTGGTCTTGGTCAATCGGCAGGTTCAGGCACTCGAGGAGCTTCCCGACAGCGGACACAAAACGCAAGTGTTCGAATTGCTGCAAGGAATTGATGCGATTCATCGCGAGGCGCTGCGCCGACTGGTGCGACTGTTAAAGAAGGTCGTGCTCTAAAAAGTCGTGACCGATCCGGACATTCACACGCTCATGGATCTGTACGATCTGCTGCCGGCCGAAGTGGCCGAAGCGGCCGAAGCGGCCGAAGCCGCAACCAAGCCGAAGCCGCGTTTTCCGACCATTCCGATCAAAGCGGTGCGAGGGTTGCCCGGTGCCAGGCCGCGCTACCCGCACTGGGTGCCGGCATTGCAAACCGGCGATTTGCTGTCGCCGCAATCGGTGCGCGAAGTACAAGTCGACGGCCAGTCGTTGTTGTTGATTCGCCACCGCGACGCGAATCAGGCTGATCGTCTGTTCGCGCTGGCCTCGAGCTGTGCCCAGGACGGTACGTCATTGAGCGGTGCCCACTTGAACGGCTATTTGCTTGCGTGTCCAAATCATGCGGGCTGCTATTACGACGTACGCCAGGGTGGGCGGATCGGCCATAGCGAAAAGCTCGAGTGCTTTCCGGTCAAAACCGATGCCGATGGCAAGGTGCTGATCGGGCTCGACATGGACTTCACCCCCGAACTGCCGGGTTTTTGACTGGATGGCATTGGCATTGTCGCGAATACTGATCGTGGGGGTCGGCAACGTGCTGCACGGCGATGACGGCTTCGGCGTCGAGTTGGCTTGGCGCCTGGCGCGCCGGACCTTGCCTGCCGGTGTGAAGCTCATGGAAACGGGCATTGGCGGCATGAGCATCGTGCAGGAACTCATGGACGGCTATGACGCGGTGCTGATTCTCGACGCCCACGAAAGCGGCGGCGTGGCTGGTGAAGTCCGGTTACTTGAGCCGCAGTTGCCGGACTTGAGCACGCTCGATCCGCACAGCCTGCGCGACTACTTCGCCGATACCCACTACGCGACACCACTGCGCGCTTTGAGCCTGATTGCGCAACTCAAACACCTGCCAGCCGTGGTCGCGATCATCGGTTGCGAGCCGGCGAATTACAAGGCACTGGGGCTAGGCTTGAGTAAGGCGGTGACTGCTGCGCTCGACGTTGCCGAGCCGATGGTGCATGCGTGGCTCGAATTGCAGCAACAGCGCAGCCCCAGCAACCAGCTTTCATGAACGGTTCGAGCTGGCGATACCGGGGTCGGGTTTGCG
>JANORY010000669.1:0-3210 GCA_031415535.1 Burkholderiales bacterium
TAGCGACCATCCTTCGGGCGTCGCGAGGGCTGCACATAAGCCGCCCGCCAGGGTTCGGGTCCGATCGAGCGAAGAAAGGTTGCAGTATGAAAAGTGCCGGCACCAACTTCCATATCGTAAGGCTGAAGCAAGGCACAGCCGTGACTGTTCCAGTAGTCCTGAAGCTTCAGAATCGCGCCTTGAAAAGTCAGCATCAAACGCCTGAGTGCAAAAAGCAAAAGCGCGATTGTACTCAGGCAAGCCCAAGAAATCGAAACAGTTGTTATGGTGACAACGTTTTTCGGGCGCGCTGGCGCCAGCCAGCGATGATGATGATGATCGCAGACAGGCTCAGTGCCGGCCAATGGGTCCAAACTGCGAAGGGCGTTTCGCCACTGGTGCCTTGAACTTCGTCCTCGAGTACACCGACGGTGTGGTGCTCAAGCAGGGCACGCACCAGGCCCCGCGAGTCGATCGATGCGGTCATGCCAGTATTGGTTGATCGCAGCATTGGCCTTGCCAGTTCGAGGGTTCGCATACGAGCGATTTGCAGATGCTGGCTCAGTGCGTGGCTGCGGCCAAACCAGGCGATGTTACTGACATTAACCAGGATGTTTGCCTGTCCGCCGCTTGAGCGTACGCTGCGCGCCAGTTGTTCGCCGAACAGATCTTCGTAGCAGATGTTGAACGCGATGCGCTGGCCTCGAATTAAAAAGGGTGCTTGCTCGATGCTGCCGCGCGCAAAGCTGCCAAGCGGGATATTCATCAAGTTGACGAACCACTGAAATCCGAACGGCACAAACTCACCGAACGGCACCAGATGATGTTTGTCGTAGCGCTGGGAAGTGTCGGCCGGATGATCAGCACGCAACAACAACACACTGTTCGCGACTTGGCCGCGCAGAATCATTTCGGCAGTCAGTTCGCTGGCATCGGTGCGGGCACCGCCGAGCGGCAAGGGCATGCCGATTGCGACATGATGGCGCGGTTGCCGACGATCACGCGGAAACATTTGAGCAACCAATGCAGGGTCGGTTCCGGCCCAGGGTACGGTCCAGGCGGTTTCGGGCAGCACCGTCAGATCAAGTTCGCCGAGTGCGCCCGGTTGCGCAACCAGCCGGCTGTAGGCCTGCATCGCCCGATAACTTTCGCCGGGTACGAACTTGAGTTGTTGCGGCACATTGCCCTGGATCAATCGAACATTGAGCGCTGGGCCACTCGGCGAAGACCATTGAATCATCTGTGCCAGCCAACCGCCGACGGCGATCATCAACCCAACCATGATCGGCGCAATGACATTGCCGCGTGCACGCTTTGATCGGTTCAGGTTTAACGCCAGATCGGCGAGCAGATAGGCCAGCAAAGCGGCTAGTCCGGATAAGCCGTAAACGCCGAACAGGGGTGCCCATCCAGCCAAGGGCGAGTCGACATGGGCATAACCAATGGCGAGCCACGGGAAACCCGTGAAGGCGACGCCGCGCAGCCATTCAGCGATCGTCCAGCCAGCGGCAAAAACTGCTGCGGCGAATAGTCGGCGAAGCGCGCTGTCGGATCGATCGTAGCGAGCGCCAGCCACCGTAATGACAAACGCCAGGCTGGCGAACAGCGCCAGGAACGCCGACAGCAGCAGCACTGCGGCCGCAGCAATCGGTGCCGGCATGGCGCCGTAATCATGCATGCTGATGTACAGCCAACACAGCCCGGTGGTGAACCAGGCGGTTGAAAATAGGAAGGGCAGCAGCAAGGATTTGCGCAAGCTGCGGCGATCCCTGGCCTCAAGGGCGGGCAGCCACAGCCACAACAGGCAGGCCAACAAGAGTATCTGGGCCCACCAAAGCGTCCATGGCGCGAAGCTCATCGCATGTAGGGTGCCGAGGGCAAGCGTCAGCAAAATCCGATACAGGCCTGGCCGTATCGCCCGAGGCTTAGCCAGCGACCGTACGCTCATCGTCCTTCAGTTCTGACTGCGGCTGACGTTCGATCAGGATTAACTGAACCTGCCGGGCATCGGTACGCAGTACCTCAAAGCGAATACCTTCGAGGGCAACATGTTCACCACGCCGCGGCACCCGGCCGAACTGATCGGTTACCAGTCCGGCAATCGTGTCGAATTCGGTATCCGAGAAGTGGGTTCCGAAGAACTCATTGAACTGGCCGATTTCGGTAATTCCGCGCACCCGATAACGCTGTCCGCGCGGCCCGGTGTCGATCGCCACGACATGATCGCTGGCCTCATCAAAATCAAACTCGTCTTCGATGTCGCCGACGATCTGTTCAATCACATCCTCAATAGTGATGAGGCCGGCGACGCCGCCGTATTCGTCAACCACACAAGCAATATGATTTCGATTGACACGAAAGTCGCGCAGCAGTACGTTTAGCCGTTTTGATTCGGGGATGAACACCGCCGGACGTAACAAATCGCGAACGTCAACTTTTTCGCTGGTCGATAGTCTTAGTAAATCCTTGGCATGCAGAATGCCAATGACGTTATCGCGCTCACCTTCAACCACCGGGAAGCGCGAATGTGCCGCCGCAATGACCTTGGGAATGAACAGATCGGCTGCTTCGGATATATCAATCACGTCCATTTGGGCACGCGGAACCATGATGTCGCGCGCGGATAAGTCGGCGACCTGCAGAACACCCTCGATCATTGACAGGGCGTCTGCATCGATCAGACTCCGTTCATGCGATTGGCGCAGTAATTCAAGCAGTTGTGGGCGGGTATCTGGTGCGCGCACCAGCAGGGCGCTTAACCGTTCGAGCAATGAGCGCTTGGGCTCTACACTCGAAATCTCATCACGCATTGCGGAAAGTCAGGTAGTTTTGGCTGATCGAGGATAACGCAAATTGCCAGGAATGCCTATTTACCGGACGTTTGCAATTGATACGGATCGCCGATGTGAAAGCGCTTTAGCAGATAGATTTCTCGCGCTTCCATTCGGCTTGCGTCGCGTTTGGCTTGGTGATCCCAACCCTGTGCGTGCAGTGCACCATGAATGATCAGATGTGCCAGGTGATCACGCAAGCGTTTGTGCTGAATACTGGCCTCGCGCGCCAGCACCGCCATACAAATCACGATATCGGCCTGGATCGTTTGCGCTGATGGGTAATTAAAGGTCAACACATTAGTCGCGTGGTCGAGACCCCGGAACTGGCGATTCAGTGCTCTGGCTTCCGGGCGCGCGACGAATCTCAAGGTGAGTTCGGCTGACTGCTCAAGGCTTG
>JANORY010000670.1:0-6808 GCA_031415535.1 Burkholderiales bacterium
GCGCGTCGTGCCGGGACAGTACAAGGCATGGTCTGTCGGTAAACATCCAGCGGCGAGCGCAAAAGGGCATCCTGCATTGGTCCAGACCGCCGCGATTCAGGTTTCCCGAGATCTCAACGAAGACTTCGAACGAGATGGCGATGAGATTTACAACGGCCTGTTCGGCATCAACCAGCATTGGGGATACGACATGCCTCGAAGCGACATCGGTAACGCGAGCGCGGGATGCTTGGTTGGGCGCACGCGCAAAGGGCATCAAGAGTTCATGGCCTTGTGTACGGCCGATCCTCGTTATGTTGTGAGTCAAGGCTATCGATTCATGACGACGGTTTTCGGTCGGTCCGAAGATGCCTAATATGACCCGAACGATTTCGGACGTTCTATTGCCCTTTGGTAGGATGACTGACGGCGCACCGCGCGTGGAACCCAAGCTCTAGTTTCAAGCTGACTAGATTGGGGTAACGGCATCTCGGAGAAACTTCTACTTTTGCTGGCCCTGGTTTGCTGGGGGATTACCAGTGGATCAGCCGATATGCAGACGGCCAGGAACGCGATCCTCGCCTACTTCTTCCCCTCCGCAAGCGACTTCCCCGCCGCCAGTGCGACCCCGCTAATCCCAAGAAACGTGAGCCAGGTTCCGTCAAAAGTCGGAAAGGTCAAGTCGCGAATCACGCAAAAAATGCCTACCGCGAGCAGCAGGAGATTTACGAGCACCGCCTGAAAGCGATGCACCTGATGCTGATCGTCCCAGTCGGTGACCAAGTCGCGGAAAATGCCTTTTGTGGGGCGATAGGAGATCTTGGGATTGCTCTGATCGACGGCCATCGACATTCCAGTGAGCCCTATACTGAGACCGAGCAAGGTGATTAGCGAACCCTCAATCTTGGGCAGATCGCCAAATACGATCCACAGGTACGAGCCCGCAGCGATTGCAAACAGAAACCACATGCCCAATTGAGTGCGGCCTAAGCTGTAGGTTGATCGCGTCTCTAGGGACTCCGGATTTGAAAGCACCAAACCCACGGCCAGCTTGTTGGCGTCCATCGCTGCGATGTCCATGCCCGCCAACGCCTGTCTTGCCAGAATGGTGTAGCCATCGTGATTTCCAGGCGCATAGGCGGGATCGATATCAGTCAGAACCGTTGCCTGCGGCGAACCATTGATGATTGCTCGCTGCGCATCCGCCGCGCGGATAAACGGAGCGGGAAGTTTCGAGTCGCGAAAAATATCGGTGCGAACGCCTAGTAGTGCTCCAGACAAAACAATCGCCGCAATGACGCCGATTGCCACCCGGAATGCTTTTGTATCGGTGACGGCGATCGAGTTAGTTGATTGAAACACCGGGACGCTGTCGTTGGCTGGACCGAGGTTCCATCCAAGCCCGACGGACAGGGGGTGGCGCTCGTCGATCGAGCCGGATCGATACAAAGCCGCCCAAAGTTTTCGGCTCTCCTCGCCGGGCCGAATGTTGTATCTCAGAAAAACTTCGCTCCCCAATCGCTGGGTGCTTATCAATGCGGCGTCAGATTTCAAATTGACCCCGTTAATATAGAGCGAAATCCTTTCGTTCTTCTTGGCCTGATAATCGAACACCTTCTCGTAACTGGATGACGAAATAGCCACAACGACATCGCCGTTGCCGACAAGGATCCCGCTGGGCTCTCCTTTTTTGCATCCCGCAGGCGGATTCGTCGCGTGGCCCGTTCGCAGAGCGTTGTCTGACGCATTTTGCATGCTCATTGAATTGCCCGATTGTCCTGGCCCGAATCCGCCGAACGTTTCGTGATCGTCGACTCGCACACAATGTATTTCCACGGTCGGATAGTCTTTCGACGCGGGCCTGCTTTCCGCGCTCGCGACATCTTTCGCAGCGGCCTCTTTCGCAGCGGCCTCTTTCGCAGCAGCGGCTTTTGCAGCAGTAGCTTTCGCTTCAGCCGCCTTCGCGTCGGCGCCTGCAGACGCGTTGGGTTGTGATGCTGTGTTATCGGCCGGTTGCTCTGGTTTTGGCGCTTCAGGTTTCGCGGCTGGCGGGTTCTGTGCAAATGCGTGTAACGCAACCAGCAATAGCATTGCACCTATCGTCACACGAAGCGAAGGTTTAAACATGATTCTTTTCCCAATAATTGGAATGCGGTCTTTTATCGAAAAACTCTGGTACTGCTGTCGAGAAATTTTGAGCGCGACGTCCGATGTCGCGACGGTCGGTCGATGATGCCGCTCACGCAATGCAGTCCACGCTTTGATTGTGCGCGGCGCAATCTCGTCGCGTTCGCTGTTCAGAGAACGCGTCGACTCTACCAAATGATATGCCCGGACCAATTTCCCAGCATCGCCAAAAGACTTGGCCATCGTCCCGGAAACCTCCGCCCGGCTTTGGGTTGAAGGTGTTTCGAGAAGTTGCTGAAAAAGGGGAAAAGTCAGCTCGGAGATTACTTTCAAATACGGTCGCATCCAAATGACGCAGTCCAAAGTTGGCCTTCACAGGTCAAACATACCGGTTACCGGCCATTCAGTCATCCTAAATAATGGTGAGACGCGTACCGGTTACTGCGATGCCGACCAAGCGGTCGCGCGATTGATCTTCAGCGCCTGGTTCATCGGATGGCGGCGTCGAATCCGGTGTTCTACCCAGAAAAGGTGATGCGTCCGTGGGAACCTTGTGACATCGTACGCAGCAGACGATGTGTCTTCGATCTCGGCGTCAAGCCACCAAATTTCGCATCGATACGCCGCCAATACTTTCTCGCTTGGAATACTATGTGGCGGTGCGGCAAGGAGTGCGATGTCTACTGACTTGGAAGTTAAAACCGAGTATCCCTCTGAAGCAAAATTGATCGCTGCTCGTCGTGACCTTATCGCGGGTTCTTTGGTTGACTCCGGAAGCGACAGCCACAAGCCGAAGTTCCCCAGCATCAGTGTTGCACTGTCCGGCGGCGGAATTCGCAGCGCCACCTTTTCCTTGGGCGTGATTCAGGCGCTTGCGCAGGCACCCTCCACCTTGTTGGGCGATCCGCCCAAGGTTTCCGAACAGCCAGGGACGGTTTATCGCAATTCCTTGTTGTCTCGATTGGATTATCTGTCGACGGTCAGTGGCGGCGGCTACGCAGGCGGCTTCCTGATGAGTCTATTTCAGGCCGATCGATTGAGGCCCCATGGAGGCTCAAAATGGGCTGCAGCCGACGACACTGTTCGAGTCCTGTCTATCGGATCGCCAGGGCGAATTCGCTCCGATGACACTTTTGTAGGTGAATCGCGAATCCGAGCCCCGCTAGCTTGGTTGCGCGACAACGGCCGATACTTGGTTCCTACCGGAGTCGGTGATGCGCTCTATGCAAGCGCGGTTGGTTTACGAAACTGGATGGCGGTTCACTACGTGATTGGAACCATCTTGTTGCTGGCGCTCTCCGCATTGGTACTGCTGCGCGCTTCTCTGGCTTCGTTGGCTCCACATTTTCGAACTTTAGAAAGTGCTGCCTTTGCACGCGCAATTTACGCCGGCGCGTCGATCGACGGTTTCTCGTTCACATTCTGGTGGAGCACGCTCTTTTGGCTGGCACTGGCACCGATATTGTTGTGGACGGTGCCGGTCGGAATTGCGTTCTGGTTTCCGATGATGTCGCGGAGAAAAACACCAGGCTTGGCAGCAGGATTTTGGAATTGGGCATTGTTCTTTGCGTTTCTCATCGCCCTTGCGTTCATTGTCGCTGCGAGTCTCGAGAACCTGACAGTCTCAGAAACCCGCAACTTTTGGCAATGGCCACCTAATTTCACCGATCCGAGTCTTCGACAGGGTTTGTGGCTTGGAGTGGCAACAATGCTCGTATTAAGCGTCGGCTTCTATGCAAACAGTTGTCGTAAATATGCGCAACTGTCTGAACAGCGGGTGCATCTGACAAGATCGCTCTCTTACAGCTTGCTCTGGATCGGCGCTATCGTCGGCTTGGCACTCGTCGATACGCTTGGCCAATCGTTTTATTTGTCGTTACAGCGAGGTAACTCTACGACTCCCATTCTGACACCGGCTGCACTGGTTACTGTCATAGTTTGGCTTACGAAGAAGGGTGCTGCCAGCTTCAGCCGACCGGCCGACGCCTCGCTGTTTGCGAGGTTGCCGCTGGCAACGCTCGGTGGGCTTGCCGGAATCGTAATCCTGTTCCTGGTCGCGAGTCTGTGGAGCCTGTTGATCAACTGGTTGCTTTGGAACGGGCAGAATCCTGAAGTCGACAAACTGTTTTCACTCACCCAAGCGGCGTTCGCGTTTGCGCTGTTGATCGGAACGTTGATGCTCGCCTGGATTACGGGGTGGTTCCCGACTTTCATCAATTTATCGAGTTTGCAGAGTTTTTACAGCGCGCGGCTGACGCGGGCGTATCTCGGCGCTACGAACGGCGAACGCTTCGAGCGACGTGGGGCTGCGTTGAGCGCCGCCGAACCGTTACCGAACGACAATTTGTCGTTGAATAGTTTCTACACCGTCAGCACCGCCGACAATTCGTCTGCAAGCCTCGAATTGTCAACATTAGCGCCATTGCACATCATCAATGTGACTCTGAACAAGACTGTCGATCCAGCGGAGCAACTGGTGCAGCGCGACAGAAAAGGGCTTCCGCTTGCTATTTTGCCTTTTGGCTTTTCGGTCGATGGCAAGCAAGAGACCTTCAGGAACGGGTCGGTCAAGAAAGAGTTGCAGCGGCCTCTGGGGCTTGGCGAGTGGATGGGTACCTCCGGCGCCGCGTTCTCGACCGGAATCGGCCGCGAAACGTCGCTGGGAATGTCTCTTTTGATGGGCGCTGCCAACGTTCGTCTGGGAACCTGGTGGGACTCGGGGCAGGGCAAGGAGCCTGAGTCCAAAGGATTGTTTGACGCGATCGGAAACGCCTATCGAAAAATGTTTCGAACTCAGACGTTTTTGTTGTACGAGTTTCGAGCTCGATTCTTTGGCATGAACCGGAGATGGCAGTACCTCTCTGACGGGGGGCACTTTGAAAACACTGCACTCTATGAGTTGCTTCGGCCCTCGCGCCAAGTGAAGCTCATCATCGCGAGCGACAACGGTGCCGATCCCAAATACAGCTTCGGCGATCTGGCGAATCTGATCCGACTTGCCCGCATTGATCTCGGTGTCGAGCTTTCCGTAGCTAGCGAATTCGCTGGTCGGCCTGAGCTCGCCGAAGTATTTGGATGTCCGCGAGATTTTATGGTCCAGCCCGAAGTCAAATCGGTAGAGGCGGGCGCAAGAAAGAAGCCTACGGCAATTCTTCTGCGAGCGAGTTTGTCTGGCGAACAAAAGGTATGCACTTGGATAGTGCTCCTAAAGCCTTCGATGTCCGATTGGGTGCCCGCCGATATTCAGCAATATGCGCATGACCACCCGGTTTTTCCGCAGGAGTCGACCACGGATCAATTTTTCGACGAGGCGCAGTGGGAGAGTTATCGAAGTCTCGGATACTTGAGTGCGCTTCGTATTCTGGACGCAAAGGTTTTTAAGAGTCTGTTGTCCTATATCGCCGCCGACGCACCCAATATTGGGGATGCGAACAAGAATGTGCAAGAAGCCACTTCATAGGAGCTGTCATGCTGATCTTCACTAATCGTATGATGACAACCGATCCCGCACCGCCTGAATTCACGCGCAAATTCCAACCGGGCGCGGAGACTTTGGCCGTTGCCAAGGTGAACCGCGTACCGGGTGGCGGTTTCAGTCTGGCCGACCCAACTCCGCAAATCGGCGACGATGACGCAGTGCGCGTGCTGGTCTCGGTGTTTTCAGGCGTGCGTCCGGTACTTGTTTATCTGCACGGCAACAACAACTCGCCCGAGGCTTGCTTCGAGCGCTGCGCGCGGCTCGACGAAATTTACGGTCTGGAGGTGGTCGGATTCTCTTGGGCTTCCGAGGGGTATCTGTCGTCGGGCGATGAGTTGCCGATGCTCGCGCCGGAGGCAGCAGCCTCAGACAGTTCGGAGCTTGGACTGGCTTCGGTGTCGCCCGCCAATCGAAAAGACGATCGCGTTCAGAACAAGATCCGGCGCTATCGTCAGGCCAAGCAGAACGCCCAGGATTCAAGCGATGCGCTCGCGCGCTTCTTTCGCCTGCTGGCGGTGTCGCGTCTATACGCAAATCACCAGCCGATGACCATCGCCGCGCACAGTCTCGGTTCTCATTTCTTGCAGTACACGATCGAGACGGAGACCGCCGCCGAGTCGTTGGCCGCCGCGCAGAACATCGTGCTGCTGGCGGCCTGTTGTCGCGCCGATGGCCACGCCGGTTGGGTTTCGAAGCTCTCGCCGAAAAGCCGTACCTATGTCACCTACAATCGCAACGACCTGGTGTTGTTCGGGGCATGGGTCGCGGACAATAAGCAGGTGAAGCTCGGCACCGAGCCGGGCGATCGCATCGTGTCTCCGAAGGTGCGCTATGTTAGCTTGACCAATTCGCAGACCGATTTGAGCGGCCATTCTTATTTCGTGCGGGACACCGGCAAGCAGATGCCCAAGGCGCACAAGCGTCTTTTCGGTCGGATCTTCGCTGGCGAAAACGATATCGACATCGTCAAAGGCGAGCATCCCAATGCGGTCTACCCAACTGGCTGCGACGCCGATGGCAGCACCTGCTATATGGCGAGACCGGAGCAAATCGATCCGAATCTGCCTAATGCGTAACGTTGCTTCAGCTTGCGGCCGCCATGTTGGCCACTACGTGTTGGTGGGGGATTCATCGTGGGATATGGCCAATCCGTTACGTAGAGTCATCCGATCTGTGCTTAGGAAACTTTCGGCATATTCAGGCCAGCCGTTTTCGGCCAATACC
>JANORY010000671.1:0-1059 GCA_031415535.1 Burkholderiales bacterium
TCGCCACTGATCGCAACGCCGGAAGAAATCCTGGGAGTATCCGATGACTAGTTCATTACCTGCCGATGCGGTGTTGAAAGAACTGTGGGCCGTCAAAGACGAAACGGCCAAGAGGTTTGGGACTCTGCAAGCCTATTTTGATTATTTGCGGCAATCGCAGACAGAATCGGCCAAGCTGGTGCCCAAGCGTACTGCCAAGCCTGCGCGTGCTGGCGCAAAAGTGTCTTTTAGGCGGGGTCGGCTGTCATGACCAACCGAAGGCTTCGCGTTTTCGTACTTTAGTCCTTCCTGAGTCCAGCCAGAATCCGATCCGCTTCAATTCGCCAATCGGCTTCGCGCGCGAAACCGGCCGCACCCCGCTGACCAAACATCCCCGCATCCGCATGATCGGCTACCCATGCCTGGCGATCCGCCGTCCCGTTGGCCGACCACGGCGTCAGCCCTGCGTCCTGCACGGTAACGGCGACTTCGCGCACCTCTTCACTGCGCCGCCGGCCATGTTCGATCACCCGCTGAAAACAGTAAGCACCTTGTTTCTCCCAATCGATGCCCGGATAGGTTTCGTACAGCGAGGCAATGACCTGGTCCTCGACGCCGTAATGGCGCGCGGTGGTGAAGCTCTCGATGATCATGGCTTCCAGACCTTTGATCATGATGCTGCGACACATCTTGGTTGCCGAGGCTACGCCGAGCCGCTCGCTAGCAACCTTGGCTGAGAATCCGAGCGTCGTCAACATGGGCACCAGTGCCTGTGCATGCGGACCACCGAGCAGTAGAGGTACCTTGATTCGATAGGGCGGCACAGAGGTCATGACCGCTCCTTCGACATAACGAGCCGATTGCCGCTCGATGATTTGCGCCGCCGCGATCTTGGCGGCGGGCGAGGCCGAATTGAAGTCGAGGAAAAACGCCTGAGGCCGGATCGCGGCCGCGCAGTCCTGGGCGACCCGAACCGTCTGACTCGCGGTCACCGCCGAGATGACGAGATCGGCCGCTGCGATCGCAGTGGCGCAGGAGTCCGCGAGCTTGATCCGATGCCGTTGCGCGTGAATTTTCAGG
>JANORY010000672.1:0-1065 GCA_031415535.1 Burkholderiales bacterium
ATAATCGGTCGTCAGGTCGATGAAATGCAGTTTGCCGTCGGCTGATTCCCAGGCCGCGATGGCGTGGTTGAAGACGTAAAGCGTCGGGCGCGGCTCGCGATTCGAAAAATTATGCGTCGAAACGAGCGTGTGCCAGGCCGGAATGCCCGCCTCGCGGAGCATCGAAATCATGAGCGTCGCCACATCCTTGCAGTCGCCGACGGCTCCTGAAATGGTCTCCGCAGGCCGTTTTGGGGTGTAATTCGAGTTCAAAAACGGCACAAAACTGTATTTCACGTCCCGCGTGATGAACTCGTAAATGGCCGCGACCTTCTCCGTTTCGTCCATTTCGGGGGTCAAAAGTTGGGCGAGTTTTGCCCGCACTTCATAATTCGGCTCCGAGCGAGCATACGTTTTCCGCAAATACCACTGCACAATCGGCGACCAATCCTCCGCCGTTCCAGCCATCAGCCAGGGAAAACGGTCGAGATTGTCGGGCGCGGCATCCTCGTTTTGCTCCGTTTTTGGCAGGTTTTTCCACAAAAAACGATGTTTTCGGAAACCTGCTGAATCAACGACAGTCGCTCGCGGGTCGAGTCGATTGGCCGTAAAAAAGAGCGTCGTGTCGCGCGGAACCAGCATTTCGAGCGATGCCGAAACCACCGGCACCCCAAACGGGAGCATGTCGAACCACAAAAAATCGCCGCCGATTTCGTCGGGCATCGGCTGCTGGTTGCTGCCCTCGATTTCGATGCGGTCGCCCGCCGCGAGGTTTTTGAAAACAGCCGTGCCGCCGCTCAAATCGGGGCTGCTGGTCGTGCCGTTGGGCTTTACGACGCGTGCGGAAGTGATGCTGCCCATGATTTGATAGTCGCCTTCGGTCCAGGTTTTGGCCCCTTCGTCGCTCTGAATTTCGATGACCATTCGGCGCGTCATTTCGAGTTGCACGTCGTCATTCAGCCAGATTTGAGTCGAAAAATGGCTGATAACCGACTCTTCGTCGGCATAATCGGCCACCCAGGAGCGGTCTTTCACGACCTCGGCGAGGTCGATTCTGTCGAAAAACGGGCTGTATTTTTTGCGGTT
>JANORY010000673.1:0-2156 GCA_031415535.1 Burkholderiales bacterium
CCTTGGTATTCGCTGTCGCCAGTTGGGTAACGCCGCCGTGGCGTAATGTCAGTGCAAGGCGGGCGTCGAATATCCTTCTGCGCGGGAACCGTTTGCCTGCTGCCGACGCCCAGACTTCGTCCATGACGTTGGCATTCTCGATTCTCATTACGTTAGGGATCTTCCAATACGAAATCACCAAGTCTCGGGCTGATTCCGCATTCAATGGGCGCAGCATGACGGCCGGATTGCGTAGAAGAATATAAAGTTCGACCAAAACATAGTCGGTGATTACAACGCGCGTCGGAAAATTTCCCAAGTTCTGCTGAAGGAAATTTACGGCAGGCTGATGCCAAAGCGAAGCAGGATTGAGCGAGTAAAGCAGCACGTTGGTATCAACGCCCAGCATTATTTTACTGCGCGCACTTCGTCGCTCTCGGAGAGCGACTTGAAATCAAGACGATCAAAATTCGCGACGAATGCATCGCTTTTCAGGATGGGCAGTTTCCATTCTGACTCGGCGGCCGTAACCGGGTACGCAAGTGCCATGTGCTCGAGACCGCGGCGAATGACTTCGGCAAGCGACCACTCGCGCTGCTCGGCAATCGCCTTCGCTTTGTAGTACAGATGGTCCGGGATTTGAACTTGCGTTTTGATCATGATGGCATTTTACCCTCCATGGCAATTTAGTCAACAATCGTCAATGCCCAAGCCTCGACGATCGAAAATTGTCATTTGAGTAAGCTTGCATACCCATCAGACTTTGCCGCACGACGAGAGTGCGCACGATGAAATCGGCGTCCTGGTCGATGAAATGGTTATGCCCGCTTAAAGCTGCGGGGCAGTACTGGCCCGTGTCGGTCAATGCCGCAGGACTGGTCAACTCGGGACGCGCGCGTCCCGATGCTGCTCGCTGGCTTTAGTAACCCGCTGGAATTCTGCGGATGGTCAGGTTGTCTAAATCCGACACATAGATATTGCCAGACGCGTCGACCGTCGCACTGATCGGGTTGTAAAACGTTGCGTCGGTGCCGACGCCATCGGCAGAACCGACTGCGGAACGTCCGGCCACCGTGCTGACTACACCGCTTGCGGTGATTTTGCGAACCCGCATGTTCGAGAGATCGGCGACAAGAACACTGCCTTCGGTATCAACCGACAGGTTGTACGGATTATAGAATCTGGCGGCAAAGCCGGTGCCATCGATTGATCCGGTGGTATTGGCAAGGCCGGCCATGGTCGTGACAGCGCCGGCCGGGGTGATTTTGCGGATGATGCTGTTGTCGGAGTCCGCTACGTAGACATTGTCGGCGCTGTCGACCGCGACGCCGCGCGGTCCGGCGAAGCTGGCAGCGGCTCCAAGACCATCGGCAAAACCGACATTGCCAGCGGTTCCAGCCAGCGTGGTGACAACACCAACCGAGGTAATTTTGCGGATCACATGGTTGCCCGTATCCGCGACATAGATATTGCCGGTACTGTCTATGGCAAGGCCTTCGATAGCGTTGAATCGAGCTGCCGCGCCGTAAGCGGTAACGTTACGGCGTTCTGTTCAAGGATCGCGCGAGTCGTCAGAATCGGGCTTCATTAATCAGCGATGGAGAACGGTGATGACGAACATGGCAGAGGCTGGCTATCTGGGCAAGCGGCGTACGCGGACGCAGTGGTCGCAAGTGGTGAGCGGTTTTTCCGATAGCGGCCTGAGTGTCTCGAAGTACTGCGAGCAGATCGGAATCAGCGAATCGAACTTCTATCGCTGGCGTTCATTGCTGGCGAGCGCGCCGAAGGTCCCTGTGCGCAAGTCGACTCGTCGAGTGGCACCGCAGGCCAAAGGGTTTGTTGACCTGGGTCCGCTGGATCCGGTGCCGGTCACTTCGCCGGCCGGTGTATTACCGGATGCCCGAATCGATCTGCGTTTGGAATTCGGTGGCGGCATGGTGCTGACGGTGAGTCGAGGCTGAGGACCGCTCGATGTTCTTTCCGGAAGGCCAGATTCGAGTGTATGTGTACGGCCAGCCAGTCGACATGCGTCGATCGTATGACGGGCTGTACGCATTGGCGCGCAACGCGATGGGCCAGAATCCGCTGAGTGGCCACCTTTATGCGTTTATCAATCGGCGCGGCACACAAACAAAAATCCTTTATTTTGACCGCTCCGGATTTTGCATCTGGGGGAA
>JANORY010000674.1:0-2439 GCA_031415535.1 Burkholderiales bacterium
GTCGGATCATCGAGGCTTTGTGGTGACTCGTGAAGGCCATCTAGCGGTACAGATCGGGCCTTTAATTGCCACCGATGACACGCAGGCAATCAAATTACTCGACACCGCATTGACGCCGCCTGCAAACGCGACGCCGACGCCCGCCGCAACGCCCGCCGCAAACTCCGCCGCAAGGCCGATCTTTGTCGACGTGCCGTCCCATCGCAGCGCATTGCTCGAGCACTTGCAACGACGCGGCTTCCAGAAACAACGATCTTTTCTCCGGATGGCCTTGGGCAGGCACGCGATCCTGCAATGCCCAAGCGAGCTGTATGCATTAGCCGGACCGGAGTTTGGCTGACATGAATGCTTCGGTTGTTAATCCTACCCAGACCGCCGTCAGCCCCCTGAGCACTACTCGCCTGCGTGAGCTGCTGTTCGAAGGCCTGGTCCTGCCGGCCCATCCACTGGCCCTTGACGCTCGGCGGCAATTCGATTCGCGTCGGCAACGTGCGCTGAGCCGCTACTACATCGATGCCGGAGCAGGCGGCCTGGCGGTTGGTGTGCACACCACTCAGTTCGCCATTCGTGAGGCCGGTCTGTACGAGCCGGTGCTGCAATGTGCGATTCAAACCGCCCGCGACTGGGGTCGACCTGAACGACCGCTGGTCATGATCGCGGGTCTGGTAGGTGACACCGCTCAAGCGACCGACGAGGCGCGTCGCGCGCGCGCACTCGGTTATCACGCCGGCCTGTTGAGCCTGGCTGCGATGAAAGTGGCCAACCATGACGAACTGATCGCCCATTGCGAAGCGGTTGCGGCCGAGATTCCCCTGATTGGTTTTTACTTGCAGCCGGCAGTCGGTGGCATTCACCTGGACCGCGAATTCTGGCGCAGGTTTTGCGGCATCTCGAACGTAGTTGCGATCAAAGTTGCGCCGTTTAATCGGTATCGAACGCTTGATGTCGTACGCGGCCTCATCGAGAGCGGTGCCGAAAAGCGGATCGCGCTTTACACCGGTAATGATGATCATATTGTGCTTGACCTCTTGACGCCCTGGACAATTCCGCGTGACGGCCAGCCAGTGACCGTGCGATTTTGTGGCGGTCTGCTCGGGCACTGGTCGGTTTGGACACAAGGTGCCGTTCAATTGCTGCAACGATGCCACGCGGCGATTGCCCAAGGCGCGGCGATCAGCCCAGAGCTGCTGGCGCTTGATAGCCGCGTGACCGATTGCAATGCCGCTTTTTTCGACGTCGCCCACAATTTCCGCGGCTGCATCGCCGGCTGTCATGAAGTGCTGCGGCGGCAGGGGCTGCTCGAAGGTATCTGGTGCTTGGATCCTGAAGAAGGCCTGAGCCCCGGCCAGAACGAGGCGATTACGCGCGTCTGTTCGCTGCATGCCGATCTGGCCGATGATGCCTTCGTCACGGCCAATCTGTCGCGTTGGTTAAGTTGAGCCGCTTTATGTCGACCGCCCTCATCGCGGTGAAACCATGAAAATCGCCGCCATCGATGTGTTCGTACTCGGCTTGCCGTTCAAATCGGTGTTCATACTGGCCGGTGGTGTGGCGGGCAGCGCTAATGTGCTCTCGCATCGAGTACTGGTCAAGCTGACGACTGAAAGTGGTGCTGTCGGCTGGGGCGAGGCAACCCCGACGCCGCGCTGGACATACGAGACCACGGAATCGATTGTTTCGACGCTGCGGAACTACTTGACGCCCGCGGTGATCGGCATCGAACTGTGGAATCTCGATGCGCTGCATCGTGCCATGGATCGAGCGATCAGCCCGGGCGTCACGCCCGGATCACCGCTCGCGAAATCGGCGATCGACGTCGCTGCACATGACGCTTGGGGCCGTGCGCTCGGCGTGCCGGTCTACCAGTTGTTGGGCGCTTGCCGTCGCCGGCAGTTCGATCTGAGCTGGATGATCTCGGTGCAGACACCCGCCGACGCACAAGCCCTGGCGCACGATGGGCTCGAGGCCGGTTACACCGTGTTCGACGCCAAGGTCGGTATGCATGGCGAGGCTGGTGATATTGAACTCTTGAAACTGACCCGCAAGGTGATCGAGTCACGCAGCTTGCAAGTTGACGCAAATCGCGGCTATCGGCTGGATGCGGCAATCCGGCAGGCGCGCCGATTCGATGAACTGGGCGTGACCCTGTTCGAGCAGCCTCTGGATGGTTTTAATCTGTCCGGGTTTCGGCGTCTGTGCGCGCTGAGCACGGTGGCAATCGGTATCGATGAATCGTTGCGCTCGGTACCCGACCTCATCGAATATATTCGTGCCGACGCGATTGGCGTGGCAGTGGCCAAGGTGCAGCGCAATTCAGGACTGTACCGGTCGCGTCAACTATGTGAAACGGCGCTGGCGGCCGGTATCGAGTTGTCGTTGTCGGGCCTCACTGAAACCGATCTCGGGCTGGCCGCTGGCTTGCATCTGGCAGCCGCGTTT
>JANORY010000675.1:0-2332 GCA_031415535.1 Burkholderiales bacterium
CACCGGAAGACCTGCGTCAGGCGATCGAGGCCTGCCTGAAAGATTTTCAGGCGAAGTCTGTCGCGGATGCTTGCTAGCTGATCCCTGCTCGCCGATCCCTGCTCGCCGATCCCTGTTAACCGATCCCTCAATA
This sequence comes from Burkholderiales bacterium, assembly GCA_031415535.1. Classification (GTDB taxonomy): domain Bacteria; phylum Pseudomonadota; class Gammaproteobacteria; order Burkholderiales; family Burkholderiaceae_E; genus JANLTP01. The sequence goes on from JANORY010000675.1 coordinate 134, forward strand.
TGAGGGGATTGAGGGATCGCTCAGGGGCATGCAAACTGGCTACCAGAACACACTCTGGAGACCACCATGAAATCTCGTTCACAAAGGACCTACTTCCACAGTCTTGCGATTTCGATTACGGTACTTGCCGGATGTGGTGGTGGCGGTGGCGACAGTCCGACCGCAGTCAGTTCGGGTGTGGCGGCATCCTCGCCAGCGGCAGCGCCGGTTGCAGCGCCGGTACCGACGCCAACTGCAGCTCCGACGCCAGCATCAGCTCCGACCAATCTCAACGATCCAGCCAACGCCATCCGGCTCGCTGCGGCCATGAGCCAAACGACCTGGGTGGTCGGCACGCTGACACCGGTCAAGTGGACCGGCGCAAACTACAAAGTGCCGTCGCGCACCGACGTGTCGGGTTGTGTGAGCGTCGTCTATAACAATGCTGATGGGGTACCGGGCATCGGTGATAAATTTTCGTTTCTGGTGAACAACTGCGCCACCTCAAACGTTGCCGGAAGCGCTACCCTCAGCCGGGAAACCGTATCGAGTCTGCTGGCGATCTCGAATCCGGCATTGCCCGAGTCCGGCGCCTGGGAAGTCAGTGAATCGCTGTCAGGGTCCGGTACAACCCTCTGGGACACAGCGGTCACCGGCAACATTCGCTCGAAGGGTCAGAGCACGACTTCGCTGACCGGTATCCAAAAAATCATCCACCGCTCCGACGGCAGTCAGCAGGATGCATTGCAGAGCGGTCGTTTCAGCGCCAAGGGAATTCACGACGGCATTGCCTTCGACTACGTTATCGAGACCCGCTACGCGTGCAACTATTCGGCTAATACGAAGAAAGCCGTTGAATCAACTTGTTCGGCGAGCGTTGCCACACTCACGGGTAATCTGAACGGGGGAAATGCCGAAGCAACTTTGGCCCAGACTAACGCGGGCTCTGCGACCTTCGACATTGTTCAAGCTGGCCAAACCATCAAGGTCTCAAAAAATCTTTCGAACGGCGACTACACGGTCAGCATTGCCAACGGTCAGCAATTTGTGATCACGGCCGTCGCGTTTGAAGCGATTGCGCGTTTCTGAGCGGAAGTTGAGATCTGTCGCCTGCACAATGCCTCGAGATAAACCGCGCCGCTTGCTCAAGCGCCGCGCGCCCCTCTTCGAGCATCGGCCAATACAACTGCCAGACGTGGAACATCTGCTTCCAGACAGTTAATTCGCTGTCGACGCCAGCGGCGATGAGTGCCTCGTGCATCAACGTCGCATCGCCATAGAAACACTCGTGATCGCCGATCTGGATCAAGGTCGGCGGTAAACCCGCAAGCGTAGCGAACAGTGGCGAAACACCGGCGTCGCGTCGATTGATGGTCGGAGCATAGCGCGATACGAAGTACTCGACGACCTCGCGCGAGAGCATCGGATCGACCGCAGCCAGGCGGTCATAACTGGTGTTCCCGGTGCCGAGATTTACCCAGGGGCTGAAGCCCACCAAGCAGCCTGGCATCGGCAGGCCAGCCGCCTGTGCCTGGGCCAACATCGCAAATCCCAACCCGCCACCGGCCGAGTCGCCGGCCACCGCACAGCGTCCCGGCTCGTGCAGCGAGGCGAGCTCACGCCAGGCTGCCAGCGCATCGTCGAGTGCCGCTGGAAACGGTGATTCGGGCGCGAGGCGATAATCGAGGCTCATGACCGTGCCTTGAATCTCAAGCGCCAGCTTCGCAGCGAGGTGGCGGTGCGAGCGTGGCGAACCAATGACGTAGCCACCGCCGTGCAGGTACAACACGATGGGCCCATTGCGCTCAACGATCAACGTTTCCGCGGCAACGCCTGCCAATGTTGATGACGCTTGCGTGACACCTGGCGGAAGCGCAAAGGCCTCGGCAAACCGGTCGAGCCCTTTGCGCACGGCAGCCACTGACAGCGCCGCATCAAAGGGCGCGGCGCGAATCAGCCGCAAGACGTTTTGTAACTCGGGTTTATGCATCGCTCAAACCACCGCTCAAACCCGATCGAAATGCTCGAGCACCGGGTTGCGCATGTCCGCCTCGAACTTTTCATAAGTCCAAGGCCAGGAAGCGACATTGCCGTTCTGGTCGACGTACCAACTGCTGCAGCCGGTCGCCCAGATGGTGTCGGGCATCTTGGCCTTGATTGCGTCGTTGAACGCCTGGACCGCCTCCGGCTTGGGTACGATTTCGGTACAGGTCCCGGAGC
>JANORY010000676.1:0-6807 GCA_031415535.1 Burkholderiales bacterium
CCCGGCATGGTCATGATGTCACCGCAGATCATGACAACAAATTCGGCACCGGCGGCTAGTCGGACTTCACGAATGGTGACGATGTGGCCGGATGGTGCGCCCTTCAGGCTCGGGTCGGTGGAGAATGACCTGTGGGTCTTGGCGACGCACACCGGATAGTGACCATAGCCGTCGGTTTGCAGTTGCTTGATTTGCGCGCGGATCTTTGCGTCGGCCGCGATGTCGGCCGCGCCGTAGATCTTGGTCGCTATCGCTTTCATTTTGTCCCACAGCGGTTCGTGGTCTTCGTAGGTAAAGCGAAAGTTCGGCGATCCGATCGCCGCCAGCTCGACGACTTTGTGGGCGAGGTTCTCGGCTCCTGCACTGCCGTGCGCCCAGTGACGGGCGATGACCACCGGTGCGCCCAGCGGCGCCATTTTTTGTTGCAGCAGCGCCAGTTCAGCGTCGGTGTCCTGCGTGAAATGATTGACTGAAACGACGCACGGCAATCCAAAGTGTTCGCGCATGTTGCGCACATGGCGCTCCAGGTTGGCCATGCCTTTGGTCAGTGCGTCGAGGTTTTCGCTGTTCAGCGACTTGAGCTCAACGCCGCCGTGAAATTTGAGGGCGCGAACGGTTGCGACGATGACCACCGCGTCCGGGCGAAGGCCGGACTTGCGACATTTGATGTCGATAAACTTCTCGGCACCGAGGTCGGCACCAAAGCCGGCTTCGGTGACGACATACTCGCCCATCTTCAGCGCCGCCTGGGTGGCGATGACCGAGTTGCAGCCGTGCGCAATGTTCGCGAACGGGCCGCCATGCAGAATCGCCGGATTGTTTTCGAGGGTTTGAACGAGGTTCGGTTTGATCGCGTCTCGAAGCAGAACCGTCATCGCGCCGTGGGCACCCAGGTCACGGGCGCGCACCGGGGTCTGGGCACGTGTTCGGCCGATCACGATATTGCCGAGTCGCTCTTTCAGGTCGGACAGTGAATGCGCCAAGCACAGGATCGCCATGATTTCCGAGGCGACCACAATGTCAAAGCCGTCCTCGCGCGGATAACCGTTGCCGGACCCGCCCAAGCCGCTGGTGATGCTGCGCAGGGCGCGATCGTTCATGTCCATGACGCGTCGCCAGGTAATGCGTCGCACGTCGATGTCCAGTGCATTGCCATGATGAATATGGTTATCAATCATCGCGGCCAGCAAGTTGTTAGCCAGTGCAATCGCGTTAAAGTCGCCGGTAAAGTGCAGATTGATGTCCTCCATCGGCACCACTTGCGCATAACCGCCGCCGGCAGCACCCCCCTTGACGCCAAACACGGGACCCAACGACGGCTCGCGCAGCGCGATGATTGCCTTCTTGCCAATTCGATTCAGGGCGTCGCCGAGGCCGACCGTGGTGGTGGTCTTGCCCTCGCCGGCAGGTGTCGGGCTAATCGCGGTCACCAGGATCAGCTTGCCATTAGGTTTGGCGTGCAGCGACTTTAAATACGCCATCGACAGCTTGGCCTTGAAGTGGCCGTAGGGCTCGATCGCTTCAGGCGGAATGTTCAGGCGCTCTTGGGCTAATTGCCCAATGGGCCGCAGTTTCGCCGCCTGGGCAATAACAATGTCTGATTTCATGAGTTTGAATAAAAAAGCTAGCCGGCTTCGGCGGGTACGGCATGCGCAGCCAAGGTTTGCCAGTCGCGATCATGGACGGGCCATTCACGTTCGGGTAGCTCGTTCAGTCGCCGTAATATTTGCGTCAGATGCCAGGTTGGTGGCGCACCAAGCGCTTTGGGCGGTTCGCGCCAAAGGCGTCGGATGACGTTGTCGCTGACGGCAAAGCGTTGCGCCAGCGCTTCGATAATATTGCGATCCTGGCCGGCATCGATCGCCTGTTTGAGCACCGCGCTCCAGCGCAAGCTGTGCGTCGTCTCGCTGCGCGCCGCCAGTCCACGCAGATCGAGCGTCGGGGCTTGTTTGCGCGAGCGGGCAAATTGCTGATCCTGCAGGACGTCGCGCTCGTCGTCATCATCGTCGCCGGCATGCACTTCAAGCGTTTCCAAGGTGACTAAGGCGTCCGCAAAGAAATTCGACAAGGTTGGTAATCGGGTCAACGCATGGGCGCGCGCCGCAGCGTGCCGCAAGTCAAGCCTGAGCCAGTTGTAGCAACCCAAATGTTGACTGGCTTGGGTGCGTGCAAGCTTGGTGAACGTGATCGGGTCGAGACTCGCCTCGATCAGCGCGGCCAGCCGTTGCTCAACGGCGGTTTCTCGCAAATCGATTGATCGCAATACTTTGCCGTAAAAGTGCGCGTCGATGATTTCGTGCCGCAGGGCCTCACGTAATTTGCCCAGAAAATCCGGAAATCGGCTGTTGCGATCGAACAGGCTGCTCGCGACATCGGGCGTCAATACATGTTCACGCAGCAAGTGCCTCCCCCAGTCGTCGCGGCGTTTGGAAACGATGGTCAGCAGGTCGCCGGCCAAGGCCGAGAACAAAACATCAAGCGCCGGGTTCAGTGCGCCTTCGGAAGGGGCGGTCATGGCCCGTTGATCAGAGCTCGATGGGTCGTTTGGGTCGCTCGACAAGCTGCGCGCCAATGCGTCGACCAGCAGCTTGATGGATTTGTCCGACAGCAGCGCTCGGAAGTCATAAACCAATTGATCGCGGCCAATGCCGATAAAGCGAATGTTCAAGCCCCAGGCACGTGCGAGTTGTGCAAAGATCGGATTGGCTATCAGGGACAGGCGCGACGCCAACGGCAATAACACGACAAACAGACGCCACTCGGAGGACGGATTGCGCCACACCAGCGCTCGCGGACTGCGCACATAGACCTGCGCCAAATGGGCAAGCTCGGGCCCGACCGCCCCGTCGTCGCCGAGCTCGGCATCAATCGGATAGGTATCTACACAGAACGACTCGAAGTCGTCGCTTCGCGGCATCATGGCGGAAGTCTAAAGGATTCGAGCGACCGCAGCCCGGCCGCCCAACGAGCAACTCAGCCGGCGCGTTTCGCCGCTACCAGCAGGCCGCCCGCGAACACCAGCAAACCGCCGGCGATGAGCGTGCGTGCGACCGAGCCGCGCCACAGAGCCTCAAACGCAAAGGCGATACCAGCCAGCAACAGGATTTTGGCGGTTACGGCGGTGCGCTGAGCGGGAGTTTGATCAGTCATCACATCACTTTACATGAGAAATTCGGCAGGTGGCTAAAAACGCTGACTTTTTGGTCACCAGCAACGATGCCGGAGGCCGCAAATAATCCTATGCCGTAAGCCTCAAGTGGGTCATGCGTGAAGATACCAGCGGCCGGTTGCTGCTGATGAGTGCCGCTTGCCTGTGCGAAATCTCACAGTCGCGATTTACCCGAGGCTGGCCGGGTCGACATTGGCGCCACAAATCAGCACGCCGACCCGCTCCTCGGCTGCTGCTTGGTACGCGCCTGACAACAGCCCCGCTAGAGCGGCGGCACCGCCCGGTTCTGCCGCGATGCGCAATTGATCCCAAAGCCAGCGTTGCGCCGCCACGATAGCGCTGTCGCTGACTAGAATAGCGGCCGCAATGGCGCGTTGCGCAATCGGGAACATCAGTTCGCCGACCCGTCGTGCGCCCAGCGAATCGGCAGCGATGCCGCTGACCGCAACGTCGACTGGCCTGCCGGCCGCCAGGGCTGAGTGAAGACTGGGACAGTTGATTGGCTCGACGGCGACGACCTTGACCTGGTTGTCAAACCAAGCGGCGATTCCGCCGATCAGGCCGCCACCGCCGACTGCGACCAAGACGGTGTCGAGCTCGGCGCATTGCTGTTGCCACTCCAATGCAACACTACCTTGGCCGGCCAGCGTTTCGCTTTGGTCATAGGCATGCGAGCGCACCGCCCCGGTTTCGGCGATGAAGCGTTCGCTGGCAGCCAGTGCGTCGGCGTAATGCGCCCCGGCCAGTTGCACATGGGCACCGAGCGCGCGCAGTTTGTCGAGTTTGGCCGCTGGTGTGCTTGCCGGGACAAAGATATGCGCGGCAACCTCCAGCGCGCGGGCGGCATAGGCAAGCGCAATACCGTGGTTGCCACCGGACGCGGCGACGACGCCCGCCGCTCGCGCCTCGGCGTAGGTGCCGAGCAGGCGGTTAAACGCACCGCGCGCCTTGAACGTACCGCTGACCTGCAGGTATTCAAGTTTCAGATTCAAGACGCGTTCGGCGTAACGCACTTCGATGATCGGCGTTCGTCGAACGAACGGTGCAATCCGTGACGCTGCTTGGGCAATCTGCGCTCGGCCAATCATCACGGCCCGACCGTCAGTTCAATGCCGGTCAAGGCCGGTTCGGTGTTCGACTGCGACTCGAACTCGGTGTGCCAGCGTTGGCCGGGTGACAGCGCAAAGGCATCGGTCAGGGTGCCGGTGGTAATGATGTCACCGGCTTGCAAATGCGCACCGCGTTTGGCAAGTTCGCTGGCGAAATGCGACAGTGCCTGGATCGGTCCGTCGAGCACGTTGCTGCCGCGCCCGTGCGCCTGCAGTACGCCGTTCAGGGAAAGACTGATCCGGATGCCAGCCAACTGTGCGACCGGATCGGCCAATGATTGCAACGGACGGCGCGCACCAATCTTCAATGCGCCGTGCAGGCCCTGGGCGGCAAATGCCTCGGCACCGTTAAATTTCCAATCCGGGAAGACGCTTTGTACGATCTCGAAGCCGTGCGCAAACCAGTCAATGGCTGCTACCAGGTCGGCGAGCGCCGGACTGCGCGGACTATTCTTCAAACCGAACACAATTTCGGGCTCGATCCGCGGTTGGATGTACTGATTGGCGGCGATGGCAAACCGGCCTTGTTCCAAGTGCTCAACGCTGCTGTCGTAGACCGGCGCCCAGATCGGTTGATCAACGCCATAGATCGGCCAAATGCTGCGATTGGTGAAGCCGATTTTGTAGCCTAAACGCCGCTCGCCGCGAGCAACTCGAGCGTTGATAATCTCAGCGTTGATCCGCTCGGCATGTGCCAAATCAGTGAATACGCCATGCTCGTGCGCCAGCAAGCGGTGTTGATCGTGGCACTGCAACAGGGTCTGCGCCAGGTTGAGGTCGTTGTTTGCGTTTATAGTCATGATGATGATCTTGCACCTATTTGCTGTTAGAAAAAGCGACGAGTGAGTGAATTGTCGCTGCTTGGACGCCCGGCGTGTCCGGTGCGTGATATTAAGCATCGAAAAAACTTTTGACTGGTGCCAATATGTCGGCAACTCGAGTCGACAGCAAAGACCGCGTTCTGGTGGCAGCCGGTGTAAAATTGAAGATTACCCCGCTGAAAATAAGGGCTTTACCAAAGACCTTGCCACCGTACCGGTTGGCGCTCGCGAGTCCGGCAAGCCTGATGCTGCTTTCCGGATGGTTTGAGTCAGGGCCTGGGCGTTGAGTTTTTCAAGGAACAGGATTGGGAAATTAGAGTGAGGCGCGCTTTGCGATGTCGCCAATAGGCAAGTGGCGTCGCGAACCAGGAAAAATTTTCATATTTGCGCCGATCAGCGATTACGTTACGGAGTTACCCGATGAACCAACCCTATGCCACGCAGATCAGTTCGGCGTTGGCGCAAGGCGTCGCCGCCCCTGCTTATGTCCAGCATCAGCGCTTGATCAATTGGGTCGCTGACATTGCCGCCCTGACCAAGCCCGATCAGATTTACTGGGCGGATGGTTCGCAAGCCGAATACGATCGTCTGTGCGCAGACATGTTGAAGGCCGGCACGATGCGCGCGTTAAATCCCGCCAAACGGCCGAACTCTTTTCTGGCCTGGTCCGACCCGGCCGACGTTGCTCGGGTTGAGGAGCGCACCTTTATCTGTTCCGAGCGTAAGGAAGATGCCGGCCCAACCAATAACTGGGTCGATCCGCTCGAGATGCGCAAAACCATGCAAGGTCTGTTCGACGGCTGCATGCGCGGCCGTACGCTGTATGTCGTGCCGTTCTCGATGGGACCGCTGGGTTCGCCAATCGCGCAGATCGGTGTCGAGCTGTCCGACTCGCCGTATGTCGTGGTCAACATGAAACTGATGACCCGCATGGGGCGTTCAGTTTATGACGTGCTGGGCAGTGACGGCGCGTTTGTACCCTGTGTCCATACGGTCGGCAAACCGCTGACGGTGGGCGAGAAAGACGTTGCCTGGCCGTGCAATTCGACCAAATATATCGTTCATTACCCGCAGACTCGTGAGATCTGGTCATTCGGCTCGGGTTACGGCGGCAATGCCCTGCTCGGCAAGAAGTGTTTCGCCCTGCGCATAGCGTCGACGATGGGTCGCGATGAAGGCTGGCTGGCCGAACATATGCTGATTCTCGGGGTGACCTCCCCGGCCGGCAAAAAGTATCATGTCGCGGCGGCGTTTCCGTCGGCCTGCGGCAAAACCAACTTTGCGATGTTGATCCCGCCCAAGGGTTATGAAGGCTGGAAGGTAAGCACGATCGGCGACGACATTGCCTGGATCAAACCCGGCAAGGATGGCCGACTCTATGCCATTAATCCGGAGGCCGGCTACTTCGGTGTCGCACCGGGCACTAATGACAAGACCAATCACAACTGCATGGCATCGCTCAATTCCAACACGATTTTTACCAACGTTGCGTTGACCGACGATGGCGATGTCTGGTGGGAGGGCCTCGGACCGGCGCCGGCTCATCTGATCGATTGGCAGGGCAAGGACTGGACGCCGCAAGACGGCAAGGCCGGCCGAAAGGCGGCGCATCCGAATGCCCGCTTCACGGTAGCCGCGACACAAAACCCGGTTATTGATGCGCAATGGGACAACCCGGCCGGTGTGCCGATCGACGCGTTTATTTTTG
>JANORY010000677.1:0-5785 GCA_031415535.1 Burkholderiales bacterium
TGAAGCCCAGCGTTTCGCCCTTGGGCAGCAGGCGCTGCAGGCGTTGTCGCAGTTGCATCCGTTCACTTTCATCGCCAATGCGCTGCGAGACGCCAATATGCGGATCGTGCGGCAAATAGACCAGCATTCGACCGGCAATGCTGATTTGGGTCGACAGGCGCGCGCCTTTGGTACCGAGCGGATCCTTGATGACCTGCACCAGTAGGGGTTTACCTTCGAACAGAATTTTCTCGATTGGAACAGTGTGACCGGCCCCTGATGAGCCACCACCGCCGTGATGGCCCGGCACCGGGCGCGATTGCCACAAGTCGGCGACATGCAGAAAGGCGGCACGCTCCAGACCAATGTCAATGAAGGCGGACTGCATGCCGGGCAAGACCCGTGAGACTTTGCCGATATAGACATTGCCGACCAAACCGCGGCTGGCAGTTCGCTCGATATGCAATTCTTGCAGGGCACCCTGCTGAATCACCGCGATACGAATCTCGTGCGCTTGATGATTGACGAGTATCTCTTCGTTCATGATCGGTTCTTCAAAGGCCAACGCCGCGCAACAGCCGCGCCAGCTCATACAGCGGAAGACCCATGATACCCGAGTAGCTACCCTCAATTTTTCGAACGAACGCTGCGGCCGGTCCCTGAATGCCGTAGCCGCCGGCCTTGTCGAACGAGCCGCCGAGTGCAACATACTGTTCGATATCGCCACGCGCCAGGCGCGCAAAACTGACCCGCGACACGCTGATCGTCTGGCGTGTTCGCTGTCCGTTCTGACCATGACTGAGTGCCAGTGCGGTCAGTACCCGGTGGGTTCGCCCGCTCAAGCGCGTCAGCATGGCAATCGCCTCAATGGTATCGGCCGGTTTGCCGAGTATTCGCCCACCCAAGGCCACCGTCGTGTCGGCGCTGAGGATTGGTCGCAGCGGCAGGCCACGTTGCGCCAATCGCAGGCGGGCGGCATCGAGCTTGGCGAGCACGACGCGCTTGACATAGGGCTCCGGTGCTTCACCGCTTCGCGATGCCTCGATGGCCTCGGTGTCCTCGTCGGGCGCTGGCAGCAATAGCTCGAACGGCAGATTGATTTGCGCCAGCAATTCGCGCCGTCGCGGGCTTTGCGAGGCCAGATAAAGTCGCGGCAGGGTCTGCAAAAATCAGGCTCGGTGATACGGGTGATTGGCGAGGATCGACCAGGCCCGGAACAGTTGTTCGGCTAGCAGCACTCTGACCAGCATATGCGGCAAGGTCAGGCTCGATAGGCGAAGTTCTTCATCGGCCAGGGCTTTGAGCTCATTGGCCAAACCGTCGGCACCGCCGATCAGAATGGCTACCGGCCGGCCCGACTCGCGCCAATGGGCGAGCCGTTGCGATAGTTGCACCGTGCTCAGGTCGCGGCCATGTTCGTCAAGAATAATTCGCAGCGCGTTTTCCGGCAAACTCGCCTGAATGCGCTGCGCTTCGCGTTGCTTCCAAAGGCTCGCATTGCCGCTTGCTGCACGCGGCTCGGGCTTGATTTCTTTCCATTCAAGCTTGAACTCTGCCGGCATTCGCGCGCTGTAGTCGGTAACTGCCGCTTCAACCCAGGCCGGCATGCGCACGCCCACGGTAATGATTCGAATCAGCATGATGCGCGCTAGGAGCCTGTGTGCGTTAACGCTCTAACGCTTTAACGCGCTGGCGCGGTAGCCAGTTTGACTCTGACCGGCTTGCGCCCCCAGATTTCGGCAAGGTTGTAATAGGAGCGAATCGCTGGCTGCATGACATGCACGACGATGTCGCCGAGATCGACCAGCACCCATTCACCGGTGTCCTCGCCTTCAACGGCGATGACCTGGCCGCCGGATTCCTTGACGCGATCACGGACGTGATGCGCCAAGGCGCGGGTTTGTCGATTCGAGGTACCGCTGACCAAAACCACCCGATCGAACAGATCGGTCAGCTCGGTGGTGTTGAAGACTTCGATATCCTGACCCTTGACGTCTTCCAATGCGTCGACGACCAGGCGTTGCAGTTTTCTGAGTTCCAAGTGGGTCTATTCCTTTTAAGTTCGCACAGCTAAGTTCGGTAAAGTTGCTGCTGGTTGATGTACTCGAGCACGGCGGCAGGCAACAGTTCGACCGGTGCCTGGTCAGCGGCTATGTTACGGCGCAACACGGTTGCGGAAACCGGTACCATCGGCATTCGAAAAAATACGATCGATCCGGCGGCTGCATCCGGCAGGCTGTCTCGACCATGTTCGGTGAGCAACTTCTCGACCGCCGAAGGAAAGTTGATCAGTCGGACATCCTCGCGCTGCGTGACCGCAATATGAGCAAGGCCAAGCAGTTTATCGAAGTGATGCCAACTGGCCAGATTGTGCAACTGATCGCTGCCCAGAATCAAGACCAGCGCTACTTCGGAGCCGAGTTCGTCGCGCAGGCTTGCGAGCGTGTCGACCGTGTAACTGGGGCCGCTGCGGCGTACTTCGCGATCATCTATTTCAGCGTAGAAATCGCCGGACAACGCCAATCGTAACATTTCAATGCGTTGTGCGGCGCTGGCCTTGGTGCCGGCTTTTTGCCAGGATTCGCCGGTCGGCACTACCCGCACCCGGTCGAGCCGCAGCTCCGCTCTGGCCCAGCGGATGATCGCCAGGTGGCCAATATGGATCGGATCAAAGGTGCCACCGAACACACCAATGCGCGCCCGGGCGGACTCTGAACTCAGACCCATTCGCGGATCGGCAAAAAGTCGCGATAAAGCCTGTGTTCCGGAGAGTCCGGCTCGGGTTGCCAGTTGTAGCGCCAACTGACCGTGGGCGGCATGGACATCAGAATCGATTCGGTTCGGCCACCGGATTGCAGTCCGAACAGGGTGCCGCGATCAAACACCAGATTAAATTCGACATAGCGGCCGCGCCGATAGGTCTGAAACTGGCGTTCGCGCTCGCCCCACAGGTCGTGGCGGCGACGCTCGACGATCGGTACATATGCACCCAGAAACGCATCGCCGACGCTGCGCATCAAGCCAAACGAGGCGTCGAACCCGGCCTCATGATAATCATCGAAGAACAGACCGCCAACGCCGCGCGCTTCATTGCGATGCTTGAGCACAAAGTACTCATCGCAATTCTTTTTGAATTTGCCATGCAGGTGATCGCCGAACGGTGCGACGGCATTTTTGCAGCTTTGATGAAAATGTACGACGTCCGCTTGCTGCGGGTAATAGGGCGTCAAATCCATGCCGCCACCAAACCACCAAATTGGCTCGCCAGCGCTATGTTCCGGAGCGGCGGCGATGAAAAATCGCACGTTCATATGAACCGTTGGAATATGAGGGCTGTGCGGATGTAATACCAGCGAAACGCCCATCGCCTCCCAGGGACGGTTCGCCAATTCCGGGCGCTGCACGCTCGCCGACGGCGGCAGGCGGGTGCCCTTGACATGCGAGAAGCCGACCCCGGCACGCTCGAATAACTGCCCGCCTTCCAGCATTCGACTGATACCACCGCCACCTTCCGGACGCTGCCATTGGTCGACGCCGAACTTCATGCCATCAAGGGCTTCAAGCCCGTCGATGATCCGGGCTTGCAGGCCACGCAGATAGCGGCCCACCGCCTCGGCGTCCACCGTCACGGCGTTAGGCCGGTCGGGGGGCGATGCCGCGTCAGGCCGCGATTACCGATGTCCTGGCGAAACTGCATGCCTTCGAAACGAATATTCTTGATGGCAGTGTAGGCGCTTTGCTGTGCCATGCGCACCGAGTCGCCGAACGCGGTGACGCACAGGACACGGCCACCGCTGGTGCGAATAATTTTGTCCCGGGCGCTGGTGCCGGCATGAAACACCAGCACGTCGGCACCGAGCTTGTTGCGAAACTCGCCGAGGCCGGAAATCTCGTCGCCACTGCGCGGTGTGTCCGGATAGTTCGCCGCCGCCAGCACCACTCCAAGCGCGGTGCGCCGATCCCACTGAATCTCGACCTCATCGAGCTTGCCGTCAATCGCCGCTTCGAAGATCGGCACCAGATCGCTCTTGATGCGCGCGACCACTGGTTGGGTCTCCGGGTCACCCATCCGGCAGTTAAATTCCAGCGCCTTGACCTCGCCGTTTGAATGGATCATCAGTCCGGCATACAGAAAACCGGTGAACGGTATGCCATCGCGCGCCATGCCCTCAACGGTCGGTCGAATGATCTCGCGCATGACCTTGGCATGCACCGCCGGGCTTACTACCGGTGCTGGCGAATAAGCACCCATGCCGCCGGTATTCGGTCCGAGATCGCCGTCGAGCAGGCGTTTGTGATCCTGGCTGGACGCCAATGCCAGGATATTTTTACCATCCACCAGAACCATGAAGCTGGCTTCCTCGCCGTCGAGGAATTGCTCAATAACCACCCGTGCGCCGGCTTCACCCAGGCGGTTATCGAGCAGCATGGCGTCGATAGCCGCATGCGCCTCGGCCAGCGATAGGGCAACCACCACGCCCTTACCGGCGGCCAATCCGTCAGCCTTGATGACAATCGGTGCGCCGCGCGCGTTGACGTAGTCGTGCGCCAATTCGGGGTCGGTAAAGCTCTGGTAGTCGGCGGTTGGAATCTTGTGCCGCTTCATGAACGACTTGGCAAAGTCCTTCGAAGATTCGAGTTGCGCGGCCGCCTGGGTCGGGCCGAAGATGCGTTGACCGGCGGCGCGAAATTGATCGACAATGCCGGCCGCGAGCGGCGCTTCCGGGCCTACGACCGTGAATGCAATCGGCTCGCGGCGCGCGAATTCGACCAAAGTGGCAATGCTGGTGATCGGCAGATTGGTAATGATCGGATCGTAGGCAGTGCCGCCGTTGCCGGGTGCGACAAACACTTGCTGAACAAGGGGCGACTGGGCTAGACGCCAGGCCAGCGCATGTTCGCGGCCACCCGAACCGATAACCAGAATTTTCATAGCGTGCCTGCGGCGCTACTCGGTGTGGATGACGGCACTGGTGTAGACCTGCTGCACGTCGTCGAGGTTTTCAAGGGCATCGAGTAATTTCTGCATTTTTAACGCGTCATCGCCCGCGTAAATGGTTTCATTCAGCGGCTTCATGGTGATTTCCGCGACCTCGGCCTTTAAGCCAGCCGCCTCGAGTGCCATTTTCACTTTCGAAAAGTCGTTCGGTGCGCACAGCACTTCCACACCCCCTTCGTCGTCGCTTTGTACATCGTCGGCACCCGCGTCGATGGCCGCTTCCATGACGGTGTCTTCGGAAGTGCCCGGGGCGAACAGGAACTGGCCGCAATGCTTGAACAAATAAGCCACCGAACCGTCAGTGCCCAGGTTGCCGCCATTTTTCGAGAACGCGTGCCGAACCTCGGCGACCGTGCGGGTGCGGTTATCGGTCATGCAATCGACAATGACGGCAGCGCCGGAGATACCGTATCCCTCGTAGCGGATTTCTTCATAGTGTGCACCTTCCAGGCCGCCACTGCCACGCTGCACCGCGCGCAGTACGGTATCCTTCAGCATATTGGATTCGGCAGCCTTGTCGATCGCCAGCCGCAGTCTCGGATTGGTACCAGGGTCCGGGCCGCCCATCCGTGACGCTACCGTGATTTCCTTGATCAGGCGAGTGAAAACCTTGCCGCGCTTGACATCTTGCCGGCCTTTTCGGTGCTGAATATTGGCCCACTTGGAATGGCCCGCCATACTGATGACTCTCTGCTGGGAAAGCGCTGGTTTGGATATCTACCAACTCCATTTTAACATTGGGCAAACCCTTTTCTCACTGGATCTACCATGGCCGAGCCGTTGATCGTCGCAAGTTCCGGAAAAACC
>JANORY010000678.1:0-9269 GCA_031415535.1 Burkholderiales bacterium
GAAGGCAGTGATGCCGGCGATGACATCAGCGATCGCAATACCCGGGCCCTGCGGGCGCTCGGGTGGATCGCGATACAGCGATTGCAGGGCCAGCCAGCCCGTCATGGAATGTGCAATGTGGGCATAACCGGGTCGGGCCGCATTCGGACCGGTCTGACCGAAGCCGCTGATCGAGCACAGAATGATCTTCGGGTTCAAGGCCTTCAGATCGTCGTAGCCCAGCCCCAGTCGGGTCATGACGCCCGGCGTAAATGCTTCAATCACCACGTCGGACTTGCGCACCAGATCACGCGCAATCTCGAGACCAGCCGCTTGCGTCAAGTCAATACACAGACTTTTCTTGCCACCGTTATGCTGGATAAACATCGCACTTCGTTTTGAGCCGGCACGATTCGTCAAGCGCGATGCATCACCACCGGGGAAACGTTCGATCTTAATGACTTCGGCACCATGATCCGACAAATATCGCCCGGCTGAAGGCCCAGCAATCAGCGCGCTGAACTCCAGTACACGCACGCCGGCCAGCGCGCCGGGCAACAAAGCATTACGGGTCATAATTCATTTCGCTTGATCCAGGGTTGATTGAACTTGGCCGCCAACCGGCTGCGCTGATATTAATGCAAGCTTGACCAGCGAAATAATCGCCAACGACGACGCAAAGCGCGCCGACAGGCGGCGTAATATCGCTTTCCGTAATAATACGAGCATCGGCGCAACCCACGAGTTGACGCCGGCCCATTAAATTCAGAGGAAAAGCAGAGGAAAATTCGATGCCCAAGGTCACCTACATCGAGCACAACGGCAGCGAGCACACGGTCGACGTGCCCATCGGCCTGTCCGTCATGCGCGGCGCCATCGACAACGGCCTTCCTGGCATCGACGCCGATTGCGGCGGTGCCTGCGCATGTGCAACTTGCCATGTTTACGTAGACCCGGCATGGCAAGGCAAGCTGGCGGGGGCCGAATCAAGAGAAACCGAAATGCTGGGCTTTACGGCCGAAGCTCTGGAGAACTCGCGGCTGGCCTGTCAGATTCCGATTACCGCAGAACTTGACGGGCTGGTGGTTCGCATGCCAGAGGCGCAACACTGAAGCACAGCTTAGACTCACAGCACCGAAATACAGCACTGAAGCGCAGCATTTGCTAGCGGCGCGGCGAAATGCTGCAGCGCGCTTTCGAAACGCTGCTCGACCTGGCCGATCAGGGCCACTATGGCAAGGGCTTGATCGCAACCGAATGGGTCAACCATCAGAATCTGGGCGTTCCGCCGGAACAAGTGAGAGCCAAGACCATGTCAGACCATAAGGCTTAATGTGAACAACTCCCTGAAAGACTGTGTGGTGATCGAGATCGGCGGCAGCGTGGCAGCCCCGTTCGCCGGCCAGATTCTGTGCGTTCTGGGTGCCGACGTCATCAAGATCGAACGACCCGAGGGTGACGACGCGCGGCGCTGGGGGCCACCGTTCGCTGACGGTTCCGGTGCCGGTTTTCATTCCTTGAATCGCGGCAAACGCTCGGCAGTCGTCGAGTTACGCGATCCCGTTCAACGTGAACGTTTGATGCGATTTATCGATGCACGAGCTGATGTGGTCTTGCAGAACTTGCGGCCCGGCCAGGTGGACCAACTCGGACTCGGTGCCACCGCGCTGCGCGCAAGCAAGCCGTCGCTGATCTACTGTAATGTCGGTGCCTTCGGTCGTCGTGGCCCATTGTCGTCTCGGCCCGGCTATGATCCGCTGATGCAGGCCTTCGGCGGCATCATGAGCGTGGTCGGTGAACCCGGTCGCCCGCCCGTGCGGGTCGGGCCCTCGATCATCGATATGGGTACTGGCCTATGGTCGGTGATCGGCATCCTCAGCGCCTTGGCCCGGCGACGCGAAACCGGCGAAGGCGCGGTGGTGGATACCTCCCTATTCGAGACCTCAGTCAGTTGGATGATGTATTTCGTGCCGAACTACATTCTGTCGGGCGAGATCACCCAGCCTCAAGGTTCCGGCAGCCCTGGCATTGCACCTTATGGTGCGTTTCCAACCAGTGATGGCTGGCTGGTGATCGGTGCCGGCAATGATGGTCTGTACCAGAAGCTCTGTCCGGCGCTCGGCCACCCGGAATGGATCACCGATGAGCGCTTCACCAGCAACGCGCTGCGCGTCGGCAATCGCACAGTACTCAATGCACTGATCTCCGAACGGACCGCCCAGCGCAGCACTGCGCAGTGGGAGTTGACGCTTGAGGTCGCCGGAGTGCCTTGCGCGCCGGTACAGAATATCGCACAGATGGTCGAGCACGAACAAACCCGCGCGCTCGGCATGATCCGCGAGGTCGCCGGGCACGTGAACCTGCGGCAGGTCATGTTACCGATGAGTATCGACGACATCCGGCCCGAGCCGCGCCACGGCGCGCCCCGGCTTGGCGAACATACCGACCAAGTGTTGGGACCCTTTAGCAGGACATCAGCATGAATCACCCGAAAGCACCGAAGGCAACTAAGGCACCCAAAGCGCCAGCCGCCACTGAAATCACCATTCCGATCGGCGAGGACTTGCCCGAAATCCGCGACGCGGTTCGTCGAATCTGCGCCGACTATCCGCTTAACTATTGGCTTGAGATGGAGGAAAAAGACGAGTACCCGCATGCCTTCGTCAACACCATGACCGAAGCGGGTTTTCTTGCCACCTTGATTCCCGAATCGTACGGCGGTGCTGGTCTGAGCTTTCGCACCGCTGGTGTGATTCTTGAGGAGGTTATGGCCTGTGGCGGCAACTCAGCAATGATCCATGCGCAGATGTACACCATGGGCAGTGTGTTGCGGCACGGTAGCGACGAAATGAAAGAGCGCTACCTGCCTGAGCTGGCGGCCGGCAAATTGCGTTTGCAGGCGTTTGGTGTAACTGAGCCCACCAGCGGCAGCGACACCACCAGCTTGAGAACCAGTGCCGTACGCAAGGGCGATCATTACGTCATTAACGGCCAGAAGATCTGGACCTCACGTGCCCGCCAGTCTGACCTCATGCTACTGCTGGCACGCACCACGCCGCGTGCCGAGGTCAGCAAGAAAACCGACGGCATTTCGGTGTTTCTGGTCGATATGCGCGATGCGGTCGGGCACGGCATGACCATTCGCCCGCTGAAGGCGTTTATTAATCATCAGACCACCGAAGAATATTACGACAATCTGTAGATACCCGCCAACAGCCTGGTCGGCTAAGAGGGCAAAGGCTTCAAATACATCCTGAGCGGCATGAACTCGGAACGAATTTTGGTAGCGCACTCTTCGGTCGGCGCGGCGCGCTGGTTCATCAACACTGCGGTCAAATACGCCAATGAGCGTGAAGTATTCGGCCGCCCGATCGGCCAGAATCAGGGCATCCAGTTTCCGATTGCCGACGCTTATTCGAAGATGATTGCCGCCGATCTGATGGTCCGCAAAGCGGTGTCCTTGTTTGACGCTGGCTTGGAGACGGGCGAAGACGCCAACCTGTCGCGCCTGCTCGCCTCCGAGGCCAATTGGGCGGCAGCGGAAGCCTGCTTCCAGACCCATGGCGGATTTGCGGCCGCCAAGGAGTATCACGTCGAACGGCGCTGGCGCGAGGCTCGGCTGGGCCGCATCGCTCCGGTGTCACACAACTTGGTGCTGGCGCATATCGCCGAGCATGTTCTTGGCCTGCCGCGATCGTATTAGCGATGAACGCATTCCACGCGAACCTTTAAACTTGGCCGATGTTGCCCGGTAACTCAGGCGCTCGTGCGGCCTTCTGGGCCGGCGCGCGCACGATCCTGATCGTAACGCCGTCTTACATCCCCTTCGCTATCGTCTGCGGGGTCGCCTCAGTCAATGTGGGCATGAGCACATCCGCCGCGTTGGCCCTGCCAGCGCTGGTTTTTGGCGGTTCCTCGCAGGCGGTGGTGTTTCAGTTTCTACAGAATTCTGCGGCAATTTGGGTAGCTGTGTTGTCAGGCTTGGTGGTCAACTTGCGGATGGCCATTTACAGCGCTGCCATGGCGCCAAAACTGCGCCATCTGAGCCCGGCCAAGCGTATGTTGGGCGCGGCGTTTTTGGTCGACAACACTTTCGCATTTGTGGAGCAGCGCGCGCAAACCCATCCGAATGACCCGCATCTGCTGTGGTACTACGCCGGCATTACGGCCGTGTTGTGGCCCAACTGGATCTTGTTTTGCGCGGTCGGCGTCTTGGCCGGTAGCGTCGTTCCAGCCAGTTGGCAACTTGAGTTTGCCATTCCGCTGTCGTTTATCGCGATGTGCGCCTTCAGCGTGCGCAACCTGCCGATGCTGGCGGCGGCAGTGGTCGGTGGCAGCGCCAGTGTGCTGTTGTTCGATCTGCCGCTGAAGCTCGGACTGATTGCCGCATGCTTCATCGGCATGGTCGCCGGTCTTCTCACCGAAAAGCTCCACCCGGCCAAGGCACCTGTGTCATGAGCGAGTGGCAAAGTTGGGGTGTGGTGATCGGCCTGGCGCTGGGCACTTTCCTGATCCGTTATTCGTTCATCGGCCTGTTCGCCAATCGCGACATCCCGCCCTGGCTGGAACACGCCTTGAAGTTCATGGTGCCGGCGATATTTGCCGCGATTGTCTTCAGCGGTGTCGCCGTGGCCAGTGGGCGCATTGCTGGCCTGGAGCAATGGCCGCGTTATGCCGCCGCGCTGATTGCGTTGTTTGTCGCAGTCAGGAAACAGGGCAACCTGGTTTGGACTGTGGTTTGTGGGATGGTCGCCTTGCACAGCTTAACTTGGCTGGCGCAGTGGCTACCAAACTAAGCTTCATGATCGCGCCGTGGTTTGGACGGCGAGCTCTATGACTTCGTCGATTGAAGCGACTTCATCAAGCCGGTTTAACGCGACCAGCAATGCCTCGGCACGCGCCGTGCCAATTTCCGGCGTCGTCAATGCTCTGAACTTGGCCTCGATCCGATTCTGTTGACGATCGAGATCGCGCTCGGCGATACCCGGATCAAAGCGGCCCTGAGCGCGCGGCTGGCCATCGAAGTCAATTGTTACCTCGGTCAACATATCGCTGGCCTGATCGACCCAGTCCACTTGAATCCGTTCGATAAAATTGCGGACCGTCGCGCTGCGCACCAGCTCATCTGAATAACTATGGATACCGGCCGTATCCAGCCCGGCCAACACAAAGGCGATGGTCGCACGCACCGAAAATTTAGCTTCCAGGCCAGTCTGCGGATTGGCAATTGCACAGACTCGTTGCATCCGTTTTGAGGCCCGAACCGAGACCGAGCGCAGCCCGCTGGTATCAGGTTTGGATTGAGCGCCCAGGCGGGCCCCAAGCGCCAAACGGGTCGCCTCAATACCACCATGCGTGCCATAACAGGCGGCGTGATACTTGAACAGATTTTCAAGAATGTAAAAGCCGCGCGGCGCATCGGCCAGCGCCGCCTGCGCAGCGTCTGCGTCGAATGAACCGAGCGCACTCGCAAAACCCTGCTCGGCCTCCAGCACATCGGTGCGCGAACCGAAACCGCGCGCTGCCAAGCGCACTGCGGCTAAACCATTGCGTGCAGCCAGACCAGCATGCATCGGTTTGCACATGGTACCGAACATCGATTTAAGGCCACTGGTCGAGGTACCGGCAATGCCGAACGCGGTGGCGGTCGTGTTCGCATCGAGCCCGGCCAGATGAGCGCAAGCCGCAGCGGCACCGAACGAGCCGAGCGTGCCGGTGGAATGAAAGCCTCGATCGTAGTGCGCAGGGTTCACCAGACGAGCCACCCGAATCAAGGTTTCGTAGCCGGCCACGAACGACTCGATGAGCCGCGCGCCGGATACCTGACGGCCCTGCGCTGCAGCCAGCAGCGCCGGCACCAGCGTTACCGACGGATGGCCGAGCAGCACGCCATGGACGTCGTCGTAGTCCAGCGCATGACTGGCTGCGCCATTGATCAAGGCTGCCTGCAAACGGCCGACGCGCTGCTCACGACCGATCAGCGAGGCGAGCGCATGGCCGCCTTCCTCGAGCGCCTCGGCCGATAAAATTTCAACCAAGGGATCATGCCGTGCGGCCAGCGTCACGGCAAACCAGTCGATAAAGCACTGGCGCGCGATGCGGCTTACGTCGGCTGGAAAGTCCTCTCGTCGCAGCGCCAAAGCTTTCCTGGCCAATTGCGCGGTGACGTCCTGGCGCGACCCCGCAGAACGAGATTCAGAGAGGCCAAACTCATTCGCTATTAGGTTCACGCCTGAAACCTCCGATTTAAATGGACGACTACACGACAACATCGCTTGAGCGGTAGGCTTGAATATACCCTGTTGTGGGACAGTTAGATCAGGTAAGGCACAATAATACGGCGCGGCCTGGCACAAATCCAGGAGAGTTTTTAAGTTGATTTCACTTCGGCAACAAGAGCGTTAACATCTAATGTTAAGTGATGGATTCGATGCGAGAACGCTCAGAGATTTGCAGGATACTGTTACGAAAAACGCTCTTTTGATCGAAGAGGCTTGGAATGAGTATTTCCGCACTTGGCGTCAGTTTTTATACCGATACCTTTGCAGTGGCCCTCTCGGACGGGCGGGTTCTTCACGTCCCACTCGTCTGGTTCCCGCGCCTTCTGCATGCGACTGCGGTGCAACGTAGTCAGTATGAACTCAGTCCGTCCGGTATTCATTGGGATACGTTGGATGAAGATATCTCGGTGGAGGGATTACTCCAGGGCCACGCAGACCTAACCGCGAAGCGCAAGGCGGCTGCCTAGCACGCTACCAATCACACGACGTGCCTAAACCACCAGCGCCCAGGACTCAGCCCGACCGTTTTCATCGAGCATCGCCAACTGTTCTTCGCTGACCGGTGCCCAGCATTCATCGAACGACTCGACCTGCCAGACCGTCGATATCTTGCTAAAGGGCATAGGCCGACCCAACAGATAGCCTTGCGCTTCGTCGCATCCCAACTCGCGCAGCACTTCGAGTTGGCTCTGCTCCTCGACGCCTTCGGCGGTGATCGTCATCTTCAGGCTGTTGCCGAGCGTACAGATGGCGCGAACAATCGCTGCCTCCTCCGAATGGAAAACGATGCCTTTGACGAACGATCGATCAATCTTGATCTTTCTGAACGGAAACGAGCGCAAGTAGCTGAGCGAGGAATAACCGACGCCCAGATCATCCAAACAAATGCTGGTGCCCAGCGCGCGCAGCTCCATCAACATATCGAGATTTGCGGCGTCTTCGGCCAAGCGGACCGACTCGGTGATTTCCAGCTCAACCCGCTCCGGCTCAATGCCTGACAGGTTCAAGGCTTCGGCGACCACTCGCAGCAGATTGCCGCCCTTGATCTGCACCGGCGACAGATTCACCGCGACCGCAATATGTTTTGGCCACAGCGTTGCCTGAGTAAACGCCTCGCGCATCACCCAGGCACCAATTGAATCGATCAAACCGGTTTCCTCGGCCAGCGGAATGAAGGTATCGGGCATCACCAGCCCGCGGGTCGGATGATGCCAGCGCAGCAGCGCCTCGAAGGCCACCACCCGACTGGTGTTGATCGAGAAGATAGGTTGATAGAACAGTTCGAACTGGCCGAGCGACTCGGCTTCGCGCAGCTCATTTTCGAGCGACCGGCGGTCGCGCGCCTGCTCGGCCATCGGCGGACGAAAGAACTCGTGTGTGCTGCGACCGGCCGACTTGGCGGCATAGAGCGCCAGATCGGCATTGATCAGCAGATCCTCGAGCACATCATCGCTGCCCGAAGACAGCGCAATTCCGACGCTCGCACCCACCTGAATTCGGTGCACACCGATCTCGAACTGCACTGCCAACTCGTAGATGAGCCGACGCGCCAGCGCCTGCGCAGACGCCGGCTGCACATCGCCGACCTGGATCACCGCAAACTCATCACCACCCATGCGAGCGACCAGATCGCCCGGCCGTGCACAATGTTTCATGCGATGGGCGGCCGCGCGCAACAATTTGTCGCCCACCGCATGGCCCATCGCGTCGTTGACCGCTTTGAAGTGATCCAGGTCAATCACCAGCACCGCAATCGGGGTCAATCCGCCGGGCTGTCCCTGTAGCGACTCCAATCGCTCGCGCACCTGAACGCGATTGGCCAGACCGGTCAGTTCGTCGCAACGTGCCATCCGCTCGATCTGCTGTTGTATGCGTCGGCGTTCAGTAATGTCTTCATGGGTGGCTACCCAACCACCATCGGGCATCGGTTGATGATGAATCGCGAATACCCGACCGTCCTTCAATTCCGTGACCGTCTCGGAAGATACATTCAGATCGGCGATCACGTTACGCCATTTCAGGTACTTGGCGCGCGGCATTTTCGGAAAACTGCCCCGCTTATAGCGCAGGTCAACAATGTCGCGCAATGAGGTGCCCGGCTGCACCATGTCCATCGACAGCCCGTACATATCCAGATAGCGCTTGTTGCACACAATCAGCCGTTGCTGGCCGTCGAAGAAACACAGCCCTTGGGAAATATTATCGATCGCCGTGTTAAAGCGCAGACGCTCAGCCTGATATTCGCCGACCATCAATTGCAATCGTTGCAATGCAATTTTTCGCCAGACGAGGCCAAGACCTGCGCCCAGACCACAAGCTAACGAGACTACCAGGGCGGAAACGACACCAGGGGCAGCTACGGCAGGCTGGACGAGGAAAAACAGTACCGGCAGCGCAACTGCGGTGCTTACTGAAATCAGTAAACTGCCCAAATTGACGACCGTCTTCAGTGATCTCGATGACAAGGCCATCTCCCCGGCAAGTCCGCATGAATCGTGTTTGCATATCGGCTAGCCCTCAGCAGAGTTGCGTTGATTCCTGGATTGCCTGCCCGGGTGGTCGCGCGCTGCCGACTGACGGCACGAACGGGTCGACAGAGCGCCGCTATTACTCGATCTTCAGCCCGGTTTCCTTGATGAACTTCGACCAGAAATCGACCTCTTTCAGGAGCATCGCGTCGACCTCGGCGGGTGTGCCAGCGGCCATCGACGAGCCGCCGATGGTTTCGATGCGTGCCAGAACTTCAGGCTCGGCAATCACTTTGGCAATCTCGCGATTCAAGCGTTCGATCACTGGCTTTGGCGTAGCCGCTGGAACCAGAAACGCGTACCAGGAAATCACTGGCGACTCGGGATAACCCGCTTCCGCCATGGTCGGCACATCGGGAAACTGTTTGTTGCGAACCGGCGCCGCGACCGCCAGTGCGCGAAGTTTGCCCGATTTCACATCGGTGCCGCCACGCCGATGGGTACCATTGAGAAGTGCAACTGACCGCTGATGAGATCCGGA
>JANORY010000679.1:0-1172 GCA_031415535.1 Burkholderiales bacterium
GCGCAAAAACGCCTCTTGATTGAAGGCCGCAATCACCGCCTGACGAACCTTCGGATTATCAAACGGTTTGTGCAAATGGTTAAAGCGCGCCATGTATTGCAGGCCGTACTTCGCGTACGGCGGCAGCTGCAAATTCTTGTCCGCCTTGACGGTCTCAAAATGGTCGAATCCGAGCGCTTCGATAATGTCGACTTCACCCTTTTGGAGGGCGTTGACCTGCGCCTGAGCATCTCTGAGCGCAAGATTCCACTCAACCCGATCTACAAATACTCGCTTGCCACCCGTAGTACCCGACGGTGGCTCGTCGCGCGGAACATATTTGGCATTCTTTAAATAGACCGCTTTGTCACCTGGCTTGAACTCGTCCCGCTTGAAGGTGAACGGCCCCGAGCCAATGTGCTCCTCAATCTGCTTGAAGGCGTCGGTTTCAGCCATCCGTTTTGGCATGATGAAGGGCACGTTCGAAGACGGTTTGCCCAAGGCCTCCAGCACAAAACCGCAGGCCTCGCCGAGGAAGATCCGGAACGTATCCGGCGTCGGGGTATCCATGCGTTGCACAAACTGCATCAGCGCCGACCCCATGGCATCGCGTTTGCCCCAGCGCTGCAGAGAAGCGACGACGTCTTCACTGTTCACCACTTTGCCATCATGAAACTCGAGGCCCTTGCGCAGCTTGAAGGTCCACAGGCGTTTGTCCGGCGACTCGGTCCAGGACTCAACCATTTGCGGCTTGACCTTGCCGTTTTCATCGGTGCCAAACAAGGTGTCGTAGATCATGTAGCCGTGGTTTCGGCTCATGTAGGCGGTGGTCCAAATCGGATCGAGAATCGCCAGGTTCGAGTGCGGCACGACCCTCAGCACCGTGTTCTGTGCCAGCGCGGTGCCAGCCGTGCCGAAAGCCGCTAAGGTAAAGGCGGCCGTCGCGGCCAGTCGTTGGTACAGCTTCATCAGTTATCTCCCCAATGCATATAATTAGAAGGCCAGACTGCGGCAACCAGGACCGTAGCATTGAGCCAATTTTGTCGGTGCACATTCATCGATCGCGCGCAGCACCTAATCGGATAGAGCCTGGGATGCAGCACGCAACAATGGTGCAATGAATGTACCACGATTAACGCTTTAACCGCCAACTGGTTAACGCCAGCGAGCGACGCGGCTTCATACACAAAAAC
>JANORY010000680.1:0-1194 GCA_031415535.1 Burkholderiales bacterium
CAAACAGTACGAAAAAATTGGCCGCCGCCGCTTCAATGTCGATGAGTTGAAAGACATTCTCGGCATCGAAAACGAGTATCCGCTTTATGCGAATTTCAAACAGCGTATCATCCAGAAAGCGCAAAACGACCTCGCGCAGCACACCGATTTGATGTTCACTTTTGAGGAAATTAAACGCGGGCGGGCGGTGTTTGAAATCGTTTTCACCATCCGCGCCAACGCGGCAAATGCGGCCAAAAAGAAAACGGCGGCTGCCAAAATTGCCCTCAAACCGGCCTCCGCCGAACCCGATTTGACGGGCGACGACCTTCTTTTTTTCCTCGAAAATTACCCGCCCGCCCAGTCCTGGGTCAGCGAAGAAGCCTTCCGCCGATGGATGAAAGATTGCGACCGGGGGCAAATTCGGCGGGCCGTCGCGCAACTCAAACGGCAAATGGAGCGCGGGGCCGACATCGAAAACCCCGGCGGCTATTTGTATCGACTCATTCACGACGGCGATTTGCCCGATTTTGAAGAAAAAACGGCGTTCAAAACGGCAGATAAAAACGCCAAAAAAGAGGCCGCCGAAGCCCGCGAATTCCGCAAAGCGCAGCTCGAAACGCGGCTTCATCAAACGCGCACCGGTTTTTTTTCGGCGCAGCTCGACAGGGTGGGGGAGATGTTCATCGAAGACGATGTTTTTCAGAAAGAAGTTTTCGAGGCGGCGCGGCAAAACCTGTTCAGCGGCTACGACCACGCGCTCACGCCCGACCAGAATTTTGTGCAGAACCGGCAGTTTCGGGCTGCCGTTGTCAATCAGGCGATTCGGTTGCGCGGCGCGGCTTTCAAGGAAATTGATGCCGAGTTTTTGACGGCCATCAAAGAGCTGGAACGGGAAGCGAAAATGCTGTGAAATGAGAAAACCCCAGGAGATAGCTCTGCGAAATGAACAGCATTCCTACTTTACCTGCCCTTTCAGTTAAATTTCATAAACGCTACTTGTCTCATGTTGAATCGTTACCTCTCCATCATCCCCTTTCTGTTCTGCGCCCTCGTGCTTGGTGCGCAAATCCCGCCAGCCTGCGACCCGCCCGACGCGCCTCCGGCGGAGGACTGCGCAAGTGCCTGTATTTATTGCGACTACATCAACGGCTACATGGGTACGACCGCCGGTCAGGCCCCGAGTAGTGTCCCTTTTTTCTGCGCGGGCATTCA
>JANORY010000681.1:0-1568 GCA_031415535.1 Burkholderiales bacterium
TTTACGAACACCACTGCGCGGCCCTCATGTTCGAGCAACGCCGGTGACGCGGCCGAGGGCTTGATGATTGCGCCACCCGGCGCCAGGTTACCGGTCAGAAAGGCCAAGCCGCCTTCCGGATAGACCGGGTTACTACGAGGCCGCACCACATGCTGGGCAAACGGCTGATGACCCGCATAGGACTCTCGCAAGGTTTGCCCGCTGACCGTCAGCGCATCCCAGTGAATCAGATCGCCCAGCTCATGTAACACCGTTGCCAGGCCACCGGCATGATGCAGGTCTTCCATGTAATGCTGGCCAGCCGGCTTCAGATCGACCAGCACCGGCGTCTTGCGCGCCCATTGATCGAGTTCGGCGAAATCAATACGGATACCGGCGCGACCGGCGATCGCAGTCAGATGAATTAAACCGTTGGTCGAACCGCCGATTGCAAGCAACACACGCAGACCGTTCTCAAAAGATTTCGCGGTCAGGATTTTGTCGGGCGTCAGTGACTGCCTGGCCATCGACACCGCCGTCTGACCGGTCTTCTCGGCAACCCGAATGCGGTCCGCCGTGACGGCCGGCGGCGTTGCACCACCGGCAACCGTCATGCCCATGGCTTCTGCGACCAGCGCCATGGTAGAGGCAGTACCCATCACCGAGCAGGTACCGACACTGGCGACCAATTTTTCATTGACCTCAGCAATCTCTTCCAGATCGATTTCAGCAGCCCGATAGCGCCCCCAAAACCGCCGGCAATCGGTGCACGCTCCGACCTGCTCGCCGCGATGCGAACCGGTCAGCATCGCGCCGGTGACCAACTGAATGCAAGGAACACCGGCCGACGCCGCGCCCATCAATTGCGCCGGCACTGTCTTGTCACAACCACCGATCAGTACGACCGCGTCCATCGGTTGTGCGCGGATCATTTCTTCGGTGTCGATCGACATCAGGTTACGCAGATACATACTGGTCGGCTGCGCAAAACTCTCATGCAGCGAAATGGTCGGGAAGTCGATCGGCAGTCCGCCCGCCAGCATGACACCGCGCTTGACCGCTTCAATCAACTGTGGCGCATTGCCATGGCAAGGATTAAAGCCGCTACCGGTATTGGCAATGCCGATCACCGGACGTGCCAGCGCGTCGTCTGACAAACCAGCACCTTTGATGAAGGCGGTACGCAGAAAATATGAGAACTCCTGGTCACCGTACTGGGTCAGACCCTTGCGCATGCCGCTCGCCGGCCTGGCTGCTTCAGGCTTGGCTGATTCAGACTTGGCCAGTTCAGGTTTGGCCGATTGAGGTTTCGACGGCTGACTTTTGGGTTGTGCTTTTTTCGTCATGATGCGAAGGTCGCGGCGCGGCCAGCAGCGACGGCTTCTTCTTTTGAAAAATTCAGTTCAACCTTGATACCGTTGACGGGCTCACGCATGAATAACTGGAACACATCCGAGTCCTTCGCCTTGCGTTCGCTGAACTCGATGCCATTTCGCTGCAGAAGCGACAAGAAATCAGGCAGGCAATCACAGTTGAAACACAAATGATCAATGCTACCCGATCCCAACGGAGTACAGGAGCCCAGCGGC
>JANORY010000682.1:0-1720 GCA_031415535.1 Burkholderiales bacterium
GTCGGAAAGCGGCGCGAAAAATGCTCGATTTGAATGCGACTTTTCTCCGACTGATTTAATTCGTGGGCGAGCTGATTGATGACTCCGTTGTCCAGCATAATGTGTTCTAGACCTTGATCTTCAGCAGGGCATGTTCAACCGCTCGACCGACTTCACCGGTGTTGGCTGTGCCGCCCATATCCGGCGTGCGTGGCCCGTGCGCGGTCACCTCTTCAATCGCCTGCAAAAGCGCATCATGCGCCGGTCGGTAGCCCAGGTGCGCCAGCATCATGGCGCCCGACCAGATTTGACCGATCGGATTGGCGACACCCTTGCCAGCGATGTCCGGGGCCGAACCGTGCACCGGCTCGAACAGCGAGGGAAACTTGCCCTCCGGATTGATGTTCGCCGACGGCGCAATGCCGATGGTTCCGGTGCACGCCGGCCCCAGGTCGGACAAGATGTCGCCGAACAAATTGGACGCCACGACGACATCGAATTTTTCGGGGAAGCGCACGAAATGCGCGGTCAGGATATCGATGTGATACTTCTCCACGGCGACATCCGGGTAGTGTGTGGCCATCTGCGCAACCCGCTCATCCCAATACGGCATCGAGATGTAAATACCGTTCGACTTGGTCGCAGAAGTGAGCAACTTGCGCGGACGGCTGCGGGCCAGCTCAAAGGCGTATTTGACGACTCGATCGACGCCAATCCGCGAAAACACCGTCTGCTGCAAGACAATTTCCCGATCGGTTCCCGGATACATGCGGCCACCAATGTCCGAGTACTCGCCCTCGGTGTTTTCGCGGACGATATAAAAATCAATCTCGCCGGCTTGCCTGACCTTGCCGTCACGGCCGATCAGTGGACTCGGAACGCCGGGCATCAAGCGCGCCGGTCGAAGATTGATGTACTGGTCGAACTCGCGCCGGAACAACAGCAGCGAGCCATACAGCGAGACATGATCTGGCACGGTATCGGGCCAGCCCACGGCCCCGAAAAAGATTGCGTCATGCGCGCCGATCTTTTGCTTCCAGTCATCGGGCATCATTTTGCCGTGGCGCGCAAAGTATTCACAACTGGCGAAGTCGAAATGATCGAAGGATAATTTGATGTCGAACTTACGCGCGGCGGCCTCTAACAATCGGAGGCCCTCGGGCATGACTTCCTTGCCGATACCGTCGCCGGCCAGCACTGCAATTCGATGGGTCTTACTCATGAGCTTGGATCTCTTGTGAACGAATGAACGGGTTACGGAAAAAATTCCTCGATAGCGGTGGCAACCGCCTCAGGCGCTTCCTCAGGCAGGTAATGTCCGCAATCCAATGACTGGCCGCGAACATCGCGCGCTACCCGACGCCATTCGAGCAGCGGTTCGAAACAACGCTCGATCACGCCGTGTTTGCCCCAAAGCACCGTTAGCGGACAATCGATTCTACGATTCGCGGCGCGATCGGCACGGTCATGTTCAAGATCAATGCCGGCGGCCGCCCGATAGTCTTCACAAATACTGTGCACGCAGGCCGGATCGCGGGCTGCCTGCACGTACTCGGCCCAGGCGGCCGGCACAAACGGAGCCAGCCCGGCCGAGCGCATACCCATCAGCTTCGAGAGATAGAACTCGGGGTCGGCATTGATCAAGGTCTCAGGCAAGGGGGCCGGCTGGATCTGCAAAAACCAATGCCAATAGGCCCGCGCAAACTCCATGCTGGTCTGCTCATACATGGCCAGTGTCGGA
>JANORY010000683.1:0-6873 GCA_031415535.1 Burkholderiales bacterium
GGCTCGCCGCTTGGCCGTTGATGTCAAGGTCAACCAGCGACAGGTTATTGCCGTTCAGCAACAGCGAGGTGGCGGCCGGGTTGACGCGTCTGACTCGGGAAACCGCGTTGACCAGCGTGTCTTCGGGCTGGAGATCGAAACTCAAGGCGATTGAGTCAATCTGAAAGCCGGATGCAGTATATTCACTGCGGTGAATCACTACGCCTTGGTCGGTCCGCATTCAGTTAATCTCCAGAGCAACGCTTGCTGAAGATGAAATTCTACTCGCGTGATGGGCGCTTTATTTGGGAGCTTCAAATGGTTCAACGGCTTGTTCTACTGCTATGCGTTTGGTTTATTGCCGGCTGTGCAAATCCGGTGCTGCGCAGTGATGTCCTCAGTTTCCATCAATGGCCGGCCAATGCTGCTGATCGCGCTTATCAGTTAAAGCGGCTGGCCGCTCAGGAAAATAGTCTTGAGCATGCAACTTATGAAAATTTGTTGCGCTCAGAACTGCAAGCGGCTGGCTTCAAGGAAAGCCCCAATGCGAGATTTGTCATCACTATGGAGTACGCCCAGGAAACGCGCTCGGTGCGGCTTTATGATCCGCCGCTACTGGTTTCGCCGTCGATGTATTGGTCTTCAGGTTTTTATCGGCCGGGGTGGGGTATGTCAATCGGCGTTCCGTTTGGCGCGCAGCCCTTCGCAATGGCGCGCGATTACCCGGCGTACGTGCGTACCTTGAAACTATTTATGCAGGACCAGTCCATGCCGGGTGCGCCGCGCGTTTGGGAAGGTTCCGCCAACAGTGCCGGCTCAACCCAGGACTTTGTCGCAGTGGCACCCTACATGCTGCGCGCGTTGCTGACCGATTTCCCGGGTCAATCCGGCAGTTCGCGGCGGGTTGATGTTGAACTTCCGAAACAGAACTAAGCAAAAACTAGACGCGCAATAGACATGGACGAGCGCAGCACAATCCCTGTCAATATCCAGGGTTATAAAATTGTGGCGCTTGACCGACAGTGGTGGCAAGGCTGCGACAAACGGTTGACTTCGACGTAGTTATGCAACGATTTATGCCATTCGGATGACGGCCGTGCCTACAATCATCCGATGGCAGATAGCAACTTGATTAACGAGGATCCGAGCCGTGTGGTGGCCAGCGCATCGCTGGCCATCGACGGTATTCCGCCGCGCATGAATCGTTTGTCGCCGGGCATGATGTATGCGATTGCAATCGATCAGCAGGCGCTGCGCGTGGCGATGATCGGGCAAGCCTTGTTCGCGGCGCTGCAGTCGGGCATGCAATGCGCGCTAGTCACGTCGCTAGAGCCGAAGATGTTCCTAAAGAAGAGCGGATTGATCGGCGTACATTTGTCGCGCTTTGTCGATTCCGGTCAATTGCGCCTGTATCGGCAGCGCACCGATGGTGCGGCCGAAGTGTCGCCGATGAGTGCCAAGTGGTCGTTGAACGACTTGCGTCAGTACAAGTTGCCGGGTGCCAGCCTGGTGATTCTGGACTCCGCTGAAGATCGCTTTTGCCTGTCGGATCCGGCGTCGGCGGCGTCGCTGGCAGCGACCTATCAGGAATGGATGTTCGAGAATCGCCATACGGTTCTTGCATTTTTTGTGCCGCGCGCGCAAGGCCAGAAAGAGTTCGGCACGCTGCGATCAGTAGCCGAACATTTTGGCGGCTTTGCGGTCATCAAAACGACCGATGAGCAAGCCATCGCCGATGTTCGTCATTGGTTCGGCGTGCTCGGCGCCACACCGCGATCAAGTTTTGCCTTATCGATTGATAATCAGGGTCGCTTGCGAGCACGGCCGATCGCGGTAGCCGGCCGGCTATCGATGGATCCTGCCGACGAACGACAGGTTGCCACCCGAATTGCCTCGGTCGGATTTAACGCTCGCGGCAATCGCTGGGAATTGGTCGACTCCTACATCGAAGCAATTGATCGATCCCGGCAAATGGAGGGCGGCACAATTGTCCTCGACTTCGATAAAGGATCGGCGATTCGGGCGCTCGCGCAAACCGTTGCAACCGTACGTTCCTTGGGACGCAGCCAGCTTCGGGTTTTGGTGCGCGAATGCGGAGCGAGGCTGCGGATTGCGCAAACGGTCGCCTTGATGCGGCTCGGTGTGTCGATGGTTATTCCGAAAGAGATTACCGGCTCGGGTGCCCGCTTGGTGGCTGAGGCAATGCGCGGCAGTGTCTCGGCACGCAGCTATGAAACCAACGTCGATCAGGTGTTCCTCGAGTCGCAAGCCGATTCTCGGGTTGGCTTCATGGGTATTGCGGAGTTTCGACTGGCGGTTGACCGCTTGATCAGCATCAGTGAAGAAGTAGACATTCCGGTAACTTTGATCCGATTCAGCATGGCCTCTGAGCACGCTTTGCGCGCCGCTTCGGGAGCATTGCAGCGCGGCGCCCGCGACACGGTCTTTACCGAATACGATAACTGCGTCTGGGCCTTATTGTTTGGTTGTGGCGCAGAACACGCACAACTGGTCCTATCGCGCTTGTTGGGTGCCCGCTTCGAACGATTGATGGCGGGCTGGCAGAAGTTTGGTACGACCGTTGAGATCACGCAAGCGATGCGCCTGCTGGACCATGCCGTGACCGGCCCGTCTGACGCAGTGTTCAGCGACACGGTCGGCCGATTTGATAACGATGGTGACAACGTTATCGAGATTGGCCTGAATACCGCCTGATCGGGGTATAGTTCCCGTCAGGCGCAACGTTGCGACGCCGACGCTGATGCCGCTGTGTAGTGAAGCCAGTGCCGCCTGTGACCGAGGCCCGCCAGAGTGGTCGTTTCGACGTACCAAGGAATTTACAAGCGTGCGTTGACATGCTGCCGGAGGAGTTTTCGATGTTCATTTTGAATACTATTCGCGCTGCTTTGTTGCGCCGCTCTGTGCCCTTGATTGAGTCGCAGCACTCCCTGAATCCGTTGCCACCCGCGACCGCTTCCCCGCGCACCACGCGGCGTGCTTTGATTGCCATTGAACCGAGAATGTTGTTTGATGGGGCCGCAGTGGTGACGATCGATTGGCTGCCGGTTGAAGCCAACCAGGCACCCGTCGCTTACGATGATTGCCGTGAGATCGATCAGAATCAGCAAATACATGATGGTCAGGCAATTGCCGGCGACGCCTGGAACAGGCCCGATTCCGACCCTGACGGCGATACCTTGTGTATTGACGGGATCGCGGCCGGTCGGCGCTCCGAGCAGCCGCAGGGCGGCCTGGGTGAGCCGATTTTCGGCACCCACGGTTCACTGCTAATGCAAAGCGATGGTGCCTACACCTACAGTCCGTACACCACCAGCGCCCTGGACGCGGGCAGCGTCGTAACAGATACCTTCACCTACACCCTGTGCGATTCTGCCGGCAACCAGGTAATCGGCAATATCGGCATTGCGGTCAATGGCGTGGCTGCGAACTGTGCTGCGCCGCTGGCCCTCAGCGACGTGCGCAACGTTGCGGAGGGCGGGTCAATCATCGATGGTCAGGCCATTCGCGGCAATTCGTTTGGCGACGTTGCCGATCAGCAAGGTTGCGATGGCGCTCTGAGTGTTGATCGGGTGAGCAGCGGTGTGAACGGCGGCGCGGCAGGCGGAGTTGGCAGCTCGATCACCGGACAATTTGGCCGACTGGTGATGCAAAGCGACGGCGCCTATGTTTATCAGCCGGACGCCAGCCAGTGCATGCTGCGAGCGGGCGAATCGGTCAATGATGTTTTCAGCTATCGAGTGATTGACGGTGCCGGCCAGTCGAGCGTTGGCCAGATTAGTATTTTTGTAACCGGCGTTGACCATGCGCCGCTTGCCAACGATGACGCGCGCCTGCTGAACAGCGGCGCAAGCAGCCTGCAGGGGCAAGCGATTCGCGGCAATGCTGCCGGTGATATAGCCGACAGTGACGCCGACTGCGACACGCCGATCGCGTGCCAGGTTGGTGCTGGAACAGCCGTGCCGAGCGGTGGCTTGCAACAGGCCGAGGGCGAGTTCGGTAGCCTATTAATGGCCCCGGATGGTTCCTACCGTTATCAATTGCGCCCAGGCGTTAGCGCGCCGGCTGGCCAGTCAGTTAGCGACACGTTTACCTATGTCATTTGTGATACGAGCGATTTGACTGACTCGGCAAGCATCACGATTCGGATCAATGGCAGCGTTGTCGCCTCAGGCGGCGCGGGTAATCAGGCTCCGGATGCTCGCAGCGACATTCGGAGTACGGATCAGAATACCGTCATTCGTGATGGTCAGGCAATTCAAGGGAATTCGCTAGGCGATCAGCGTGATCTTGATGCTGATGGTGATGACTTGCGCGTTAGCGGTGCTGCCCCCGGAACGTTGAATACGACGCTGACCGAAGGTGTGGGTACCGCCCTGGTTGGCCAGTTTGGGGTATTAACGTTGCAGCCGGATGGCGCTTATCAATATGCTCCCGATGAAAACGCGCGCGCGCTGGCCGCTGGAGCAATCGCCGAAGACCAGTTTAGCTACTCGGTCGCGGACGGTCGCGGCGGCGCTGCAAACAGTTCGATACTGATTCGGATTCAAGGCCTGAATGATGCGCCGATCGCCAATGCGGATCGAAATTCTATTGATTCGAACGCAACGACATCAGTCAACGGCAATGTCGTTCGTGCAACGGGCACGGCTACCACCGGCGATGTCAGCGATTTCGACGCCGATGCCGGAGATAGTCTGACCGTGGCTGCGATCAGGGACGCGTCCGGCACTATGGCGACCGGTAACACGGTATCCGGTGCTTACGGTTCATTGCTGCTGAACACAGACGGCAGCTACCAGTACACGCTCAGTCCCGGTAATGCGGCGGTCGCGGCCTTGCCGAGCGGTAGTTCGCTGACAGACGTGTTTTCGTACACGGTCCGCGATAGCGTAGGCGCGACTGCTGACACTACCCTGTCGGTCGCGATCCAAGGCCGCAGCACCGATTCAAGTGGCGGCACTACCACAGGCGGCGGCACTACCACAGGCGGCGGCACGACGACAGGTGGTGGCACTCCAACCGGTGGTCCCACCATTGTTGGCGGCGACACTGCGGTAGGCGGTGGTACGGCGGCTACCGAAAACCCGACGGCGGGCGGCAGTACCGTCGGTGCGGCCAACGGTGCGGGATCGGCAACGGTGGCTGAGGCGGGCCGCATATTTGTGAATCCGATCGGGCCGGCTGGCTTTACCGGTGCTGTACTTGGACCCTTGCTTGCGCCGACGCTGGTGCGCCTTTCAGAAATTGATTCGCGCGCTTTTGAGCCCGTGGCAGTTCAAACATCGATTGATAGTTTCAGTCCGTTCTCAGCGGATCGGATTGCTGCGCTGGTGGAAGCTCCGCAAGAGAAAGCCAGTAATGCCAGCGCGTCGGCGAGCGAAAACTCGTCGACCGCAAAGACTGCAGTCAATGCGATTCCGATCGGGATTGATTGCGTCGAAGAGCCGAAGTCAAAGCCGGCCGTCAGGCTGGCCGTCAAAGCCGCCAAGCCGAGCCCGTTTGCAGCCCGGGTGGGCGAAGGTACGCGGACCTTTAGTGAACAGGTTAAGGATGCCCGCAAAAGCTTTAAGGCTCCGGCTAAAGTGCGCGTGCCGGTAACCCGCGACTGTTGATCGCACGACCGTAATAAGCTCGTATCTGAACGCAGCTTCCGTGCAGTTCCAAAGCGCTGTCCGAAAGCGCTGTCCGAAAGCGCAGTTCTCGAAAAAACGTCTGTCTCCACGAAAAAGACGAAATCTGAAATTTCGTCAATTTCCCCAATCAATTGCCGTTGATTTGCCCGTTTTTTGCTTCAAGCGTGGATCGTCGCTTGAAACTGCCTTGCTAAACTGAGATACTACTTTATCCAATCAGCCTAAGTTCATGATTCTTAAACGAACAAATCAGTTTCGGATGCCGCAGTTTAAGCAGCCCCAAAGCCAACGTTTTTCAGCCAATTCGGGTCTGACAGCCGCTGGCCTGTTCGCTCTTGAGCCGCGTCAACTGTTTGACGGCGCAATCGGTGCGACATTTGAGGCGCTGCAAGTCGATGTTCCGGCTGAGCATAGAAGCTTTAATGTTGTCGAAAATCTGAGTCCCGATGTCGTACCAATGGCCGTCGATCGCCCCATTGTTGAGGTTTCGACGCGGCAACTGTTGGTTATCGACAACAGGGTCGAGGGTTGGCAGTCGCTCGCCGATAGCGCAGGCAGTGACGTTGACGTTTTGATCATCGACGCCCAATCAGACGGGCTAGTCAAGATCGCCGAGCGAATGGTCGGCGATCAGCAGTACAGTTCGCTGCAAATTGTGTCGCACGGCTCGAGTGCTCAGCTCACTTTGGGCAATCGCTCGCTGGACGCTGCCGGTTTGGCGCAATATCAGGCGCAGTTAACCGCGATTGGTCAGTCGCTGACCGCCAGTGGCGATATTTTGCTGTACGGCTGTGACATCGCCGCTGGCAACTATGGCGCTGATTTTCTCAGTGCGCTGGCGCGCGCAACCCAAGCTGACGTTAGTGCGTCGGTCGACGATACCGGTTCGGCCCGGCTGGGTGGCAACTGGGTGCTCGAGGCCAGTACTGGCACCATCGAAGCGAAAAGCGCTCTTAGTGTTGAGGCGCAGGAGAAATTCAACGGACTGCTGGTGTCGGCCTCGATTACCGTCGTGCAATCTTCCGAACCCGCCACCGCGCCGGACGTACTGTCGACCACCAATCCGCTTACGCCCGAGGTTTTGCCGGTAGCGGTTGGTGAAATTGTGCGGATGCGTGCGGTTGTTTACATCTCTGAAGATGCCACGCCGCTGACCACACAAATGCGCGTCGCACTGCCCGACGGCGTGGTGTTTTTGAACGATGGCACGGCAACCTTGGCGCTGGCCAGCGACGCCGCC